>JBGSKB010000277.1:0-2826 GCA_041741395.1 Melioribacteraceae bacterium | reverse complement strand
TAATTTTATTTCCTTGTTTTATTGTATTTATGGCTAATTCGCAAGCAATTCCAATATTTTGCTGAAGAGATTTAATAACTTCTTCAATTACTAATTTGTGCGAATTTAATTCTTGTTCAATTATTTTTTCCATAATCATTTTATTTTTGTTAAAAATTAGAATTTACAAAATTATTTTATGCAAACGATTGTTTGTTTCAAATTTAGATAATATGCTTTAATTAAACAACATAAATAAAAACATGTGCAATCTAAAAAATAAATTAATAATTCTTAAAGAATTCAATTTTGATTATTGATTTTAAAATCATATATTATCTCTTAAATATTCCACAAACGATTGTTCTTTAATTGTTTGAGGTTTTTTGCTAAGTTTAGATTTGAATTTAAAGGAAATATAATATGGCACCTACCTTAAAGGATGTAGCTGCTTATGTTGGGGTTCATCCTTCAACTGTTTCAAGAGTTCTTCGCGGCAAAGAAAATCTGAAAATATCTGCCAAAACACATGATAAAATTATTAAAGCTGTAAAAGAACTTAATTATATTCCCGATTTTACCGCCCGTGCATTAAGAATGAAAAAAAGTTTTACAATTGGACTTGTTGTTCCAGATATATTAAATCCATATTTTGCAAGAATTGCAAGACGAATTGAACAGTTAGGTTTTGAAAAAAGATACACAGTAATCGTGTGCAACACCGATGAAGATCAAGAAAAAGAAATATTATATCTTAATCAATTAATTTCACGTGGAGTTGATGGAATTATTTTGGCTCCAGTTCAAGATAGTAAAGATCATCTTATTGACTTGATTGAGAAAAAAATACCTTTTGTGTTAGTTGATAGAATTTTTGAAGATTTTAATGTTGATGCAGTTATTACAAATAATGCTGAATCTGTAATTAAAGCAGTTACTCACTTAGTAAAATTAGGGCATTCTAGAATTGCATTTTTAAGAGGTCAAAAAAATATATATACAATTAAAAATAGATTAGCCGGATACAAGCAAGCTTTGAAAGATTTTGATCTAAAACTAAATGAAAATTATATTGTTGGTGAAGGTTTTGAATTTGAGCATGGATATGAAGCAACCTTAAAATTGTTAGAACTTCCGGAATTACCAACTGCAATTGTTTCCTCTGGCGGCGATTTGGTAACATTAGGAGCCATTAAAGCAATTCTTGAAAAAGGTCTTTCCATTCCAAAAGATATTTCCCTAATTGCATTTTTTGATAGTTTGTATTCCCCTTTTCTCTCAACTCCACTTACTACAATTACTCATTTCCGACAAAAAATTGGAGAAAAAGCATTCAAATTATTATTGAAACAAATTGAATCGAATAAACAAAATAGTCCAAAAACTATTTGTGTCGATACAAAATTTGAAATAAGAAAGTCAACAGCAAAACCCTCAAAATAAGATTTATAAATATTATTTAGGAAAACCTGAAATGACATTTGAGAATAAATCGCAAGCAGCAATTCGATTAAAAGGATCATTACCTAAAATAGGAATAAGACCTGTAATTGATGGAAGAAGAAATGGGGTAAGAGAATCTCTAGAAGAACAAACAATGAATATGGCTAAAATTGCTGCAGAGTTTCTAACAAAAAATTTAAAACACTCAAATGGAATGCCGGTAGAATGTGTAATAGCAGATTCAACAATTGGGGGAGTTGTTGAAGCAGCCTTAACCGCTGAAAAATTTGCGCGTGAAGGAGTTGGTGTTTCATTAACTGTTACTCCAGCTTGGTGTTATGGTACTGAAGTGATGGATATTGATCCTCTTACACCAAAAGCAATTTGGGGATTTAACGGAACGGAAAGACCTGGAGCAGTTTATCTTGCTGCAGCTTTAGCTGGATATAATCAAAAAGGACTTCCAACTTTTAGCATTTATGGAAAACACGTTCAAGATGCAAAAGATAATTCTATCCCCGAAGATGTTAAAGAAAAATTATTGCTTTTTGCTAAAGCTGGTTTGGCAATTGCTGAAATGAGAAATAAATCTTATTTGGCAATTGGCGGCGTTTCAATGGGAATTGTTGGTTCTATTGTTGATCAAGATTTTTTCCAAAATTATTTGGGAATGAGAACTTCAACAATTGATATGACCGAATTAATTCGCAGAATAGATGAAGAAATTTATGATAAAATAGAATTTGAAATAGCTTTAAAATGGACCCAAGAAAATTGTAAAGAAGGTGAGGATATAAATCCTAAGGAAAAACAAGTTTCAAGAGAACAAAAAGATAAAGATTGGGAAACGGTTGTTAAAATGACAATTATCATTAAAGATTTGATGATTGGAAACGATAAATTAAAACAAATTGGATTTGAAGAGGAATCAATGGGAAATAATGCAATAATTTCCGGATTTCAAGGTCAGAGACAATGGACAGATCATTTTCCCAATGGTGATTTTTCCGAAGCAATTTTAAACTCTTCTTTTGATTGGACCGGAATTAGAGAAGCATTTATAGTTGCAACTGAAAATGATAGTTTAAATGGCGCTTCAATGTTATTCGGACATTTATTAACAGATACTGCGCAAATTTTTTCTGATGTAAGAACTTTCTGGAGTCCAGAATCTGTAAAAAGAGTTACAAATTATCAGCTAAATGGAAAAGCAAAAAATGGAATAATTCATCTCATAAATTCTGGTTCTACAACGTTAGACGGAACCGGAAGACAAAAACTAAATGGTAATTCAATAATGAAACCATTTTGGGAAATAACAAATAATGACGTTGAGGAATGCTTAAAAGCAACAAAATGGTGCCCGGCAAACCTTGGATATTTTAGAGGCGGCGGATATTCTTC
>JBGSKB010000276.1:0-5528 GCA_041741395.1 Melioribacteraceae bacterium | reverse complement strand
ATAAATCAGAACCTGAAACTTTAAATCCTTGATTAACCAGAATTTCTGCTAAACCGCTCATTCCAATTCCGCCAATTCCAACAAAATGAATTTTTTTAATAATATTTTTTAACATTCACTCACTCTTAATTTTAATCTAATTAATCTAATTCAGCTAATTTTATTACTTCTTCTGCAATTATCTTTGCTGCATCTGGTTTAGAATAATTTTTGATGTTACTACTTAATTTATTTAGCAGATTATTATCTGCAATAGAATTCAACACTAAACTGCCCAATTTCAAATTTAATTCGGAATCTTCAATTAACAATGCAGCATTATTATCAGATAATGATTTAGCATTTTTAAACTGATGATTTGCAGCAACATTTTTTGAAGGGATAAACAAAACGGGCAATCCCAAATATGCAATTTCGGCAATAGTTGTCGCACCGGCTCTTGCGACAATTAAATCACAAGCAGAATATGCTTTTTCCATTTTAGTTATAAATGGGAATATTTTTACATTTTCATCTTCAAGTGATTTGTAATGATTAAAATAAAGTTCACCTGTTTGCCAAATTATTTGAATATTAGCTTTTGTTAAAAAAACAAGATTTTCTTTAATAGCAAAATTTATTGAAGATGCGCCAAGACTTCCGCCTAATACAAGTAAAGTTTTTTTATTCTCATTCAGACCGAATTGTTTTAAAGATTGAATCTTATCTTTCAGTTTTAATGTTGTTCTAATAGGATTTCCGGTTAATTTTAATTTCGTCTGATCATCAAAATATTTTTTCGAATCTTCAAAACTTAAATGAATTTGATCAGCTTTTTTTTCAAGCATTCTATTTGTTACACCAGGAAAACTATTCTGCTCAAGTAAAACAACTTTAGCTCCAAATAGCTTTGCCGTAATAATAACCGGGCCAGATACATAAGCACCGGCGCCAATTGCAACTTTTGGCTTGAAATTAAAATTTATAATCAATGATTGAATTGAACCAAAAATTAATTTTATCGGAAAGAGTAAATTTTTAAATGTCAATTTTCTTCTAAATCCACTTATCCAAATTGTTTTAAATTTATAACCAAGTTTTGGAATTACTTTTGATTCAATTTTATTCTTTGTTCCGACAAAAAGAATGTTAGAATTTGGCAATAATAATTTTAATTGCTCAGCAACAGCTACAGCCGGATATAAATGTCCGCCTGTGCCTCCAGCCGCAAAAATAAAATTAAAATTTTTACCGCTCATACTCTTGCCCGTTTCATTTCTCTAAACTTATCAGATATTAATGCAATGTTAATTAGTATCCCTAATGAAATAGAAAATATTATAATTGATGTTCCACCGAAACTAATAAATGGTAAAGTAATTCCAGTTGTTGGTAAAAGTCCAAGTCCTACAGCAACATGAATGAATGCGCTTATTACAATAGTGAATGAAATTCCAAATGCCAAAAGTTGTCCAAAATCATCTTTAGCTTTTTTAGCAATTAGAAGTCCGACAAAAAATATTGCCATATAAGCAAATAAAATTGCTAATGCACCAAAGAAACCAAGCTCTTCACCAACAACAGAAAACACAAAATCATTATGCGGTTCTGGAAGAAACAAATCACTTTGTCTGCTTTTACCAATTCCTAATCCAAAAAGTCCGCCGCTTCCTAATGCAATTTTGGATTGAAGAACTTGAAGATTTATACTTCCACCTTCAGTAATACTATTTATAAAACTTAATATTCTACCTCTTGAATGCGGGAAAGCCATTGCGCCAATTCCACCAAGTACTGCAATGCTTCCGACAATTCCGCCCAAATGCAAAACTCTAGCTCCGGCAACATAGAGCAAAACAAAAGAAGTTGAAGCTACAATAATTGTTGTACTTACATTGGGTTGAACAAAAATTAAAAGGCATACCACTCCAATCCAAAGCAGCATATACTTTAATCCACTATTGAAATCTTTAATACTGTCGCCCTTTTTTTCAATTAGCACGGCTAAATGAATTAATAAAAATATTTTTGCAAATTCTGATGGCTGAAAACTCATAAATCCAAGATTCATCCATCTAGAAGCACCCTTTACAGCCGGAGAAAAAAGTGTATAAACAAGTGCAAGTATAATTCCAACAAGCATATACTTGCTAATATTCTTATAATGTTTATAGGGAATTACAGCAAACAAAATAAATGCTGCGGTTGAAAAAATAACTTTTCCGATATGAGAAATAAAAAATGAATATCCTCTTGCGGAAAAAATTACTATTGCGCCAAGTACTATTAAAAACAAAACAATACCGATAAGAATTCTTGCTAAATTTTTCATACTATATTATTAACTATTGATTTAAATTGACCTCCACGATCTTCGTAATTTTTGAACATATCAAAACTTGCACAAGCCGGTGACAGCAGTACAATATCGCCTTCTGATGCTTCTTCAAGACCTTTTTTAACTGCAATATTAAGTGAATCAACAATTTCAACAGGTTTGACATTTTTGAAAAAATCAAAAACCTTTTGAGCAGAAGAACCGATGGCAAAAATCTTTTTTACTCTTTTCTTCACTTCCTCTTTAATATCATTATAATTATTGCCTTTATCTTTACCGCCTAATATTAGATATATTGGTTCGTTAAAACTTCTTAGTGCGTACCAAACCGAATCAACATTTGTAGCTTTTGAATCATTAATAAATTTGATACCATTAATTTCCTTTACAAATTCTAACCTATGTTCAACTCCTTTAAATGTTCCGAGCGAAGTTTTAATTACTTCTTTATCAATACCAATTTTAAGCGCAACGGTAATTACTGCCATTGAGTTCATTAAATTATGTTCACCCTTAAGAGATAAATCTTCAGTCTGGCAAATGTCTTCTTCATATTCATCTTGCGCAAAAACTATCCAGTCATCATCAATAAAACATCCATTACTAATATTTTTATCAAGTGAAAATGCAAAGAGATTCACCTTGTTTGAGACATAACCAACCGGAATATTTTCATCATCACCGTTGTATATAAATGTGTTTTTCTCATTTTGATTTTCAATAATTCTCATTTTTGATTTTATATAAAGATCAAATCTGTTTTCATATCTATCTAAATGATCCGGGGTTATGTTTAACATAATTGCATAGTCTGGTGTAAATTGGTCAATAAAATCAAGCTGAAAACTTGATACTTCCAAAACAGCATAATCATCTTTTTTAATTTCATTTACAATCTCTGAAAATGGTAATCCTATATTACCCGCTGCATAAGCTTTTAATCCAGCATTATTAAGTACATGTGCACATAAGCTTGTTGTTGTTGTTTTCCCATTGGTTCCAGTTATTGCAATAATTTTACCTTCGCAAAACCAATAAGCAAATTCTATTTCACTAATAATTTTTATTCCTCGAGACTTAGCTTCAATAATTACGTTAGAACTTGAAGGTACTCCCGGACTTGTAATAATAAAATCACAATCAAATATTTTTGCTGAATGCTGTCCAAGCTCATATTCAATATTAAGTTCATCTAAAACAGTTATATTTTTTCTAATTTCAGAATTATCACTCATATCACTTACGAATGGAATTGCGTCTTTAGACTTTGCTAATTTTGCAGCACTTATTCCACTTCTAACTGCTCCAAGAATGCTAATTTTTTTATTTCGTATATCCATTAACGTATCTTAAATGATGCTAAACTGATAATTGCTAAAATTATTGTGATGATATAAAATCTAATTACAATTTTTGGTTCCGCCCACCCCATAAGCTCATAATGATGATGAATGGGAGCCATTTTAAAAACTCTTATACCTTCACCGGTTTTCTTTTTTGTGTACTTAAAATAAAGTCTCTGAATAATTACTGAAATTGTTTCTAGAAAAAAGATTCCGCCAAGTAGTGGAATCAGCAATTCTTTTTTAATTAATATTGCAATAATTCCAAATGCACCACCTAATGCTAGCGATCCAGTATCACCCATAAATACTTGCGCTGGATAAAAATTAAACCAGAGAAAACCTAAGCCCGCCCCAATAAAAGCTGCAATAAATACAGTAAGTTCTCCGGAACCAGGCAAATAAATTACATTTAAATAATCTGCGTAAATTTTATTTCCAGAAACATAACTTAATACTGCAACTGCTAGCATCACTATTATCATTGATCCAATTGCTAATCCGTCTAAACCATCTGTTAAGTTCACAGCATTTGACGTTGCAGTTATAATGAAAATAACCATTGGTATGTAAAACAATGAAAAATCAAAATTAAGATTTTTCATAAATGGCAAAGTTGTTTGAGTATTGTATTCGCTAAACTCTGGTAAAAAATAAATTGCACATCCTACAACAAGTCCAATAATAACTTGACCCAGCAACTTATATCTTGCAATTAGTCCTTTTGATTTTTTCATTACTACTTTTAAATAATCATCAACAAATCCAACAACTCCTAACCATAATGTTCCAATCAAAACTAAAATGATGTATGAACTATTTATATCTGCCCAAAGCAATACAGGAACAACAACCGAAAATATTATTATCACTCCGCCCATTGTTGGAGTTCCGGCTTTTAACTTATGGGTTTGTGGACCAAGTTCTCTAATTGTTTCACCGATTTGTTTTTTTCTTAAGTAAGTAATAATCTTTGGTCCAACATAAAAAGCAAGAAACAAACCGGTTATTGCAGCAAGAGCTGATCTAAATGACAAAAATTTAAATATCCCAAATCCAGGTGGCGCATAAATCTCATTTAAATAATTAAAAAGATGATATAACATTATGCATGATTCCTTTTAATGGTTTCAACAAATTCTTCCATATGCATTCCTCTTGAACCTTTAACAAGAATAACCGAATCATTCAAGCGTAGATCTTCAAAAAAAACATTCATTTTTTTTCGATTGTTAAAATGATATCGTGTTATACTGCTTAATTTTATTGCTTCATTTAAGTATTTTGTATTTTTTCCAATTGTTATTAGAATGTTAACTTTCGCTTTTTCAATATTCTGTGCAAGATTTATATGAATCTGTTTTGCATTTTCACCTAATTCAAACATATCACCAAGAACAAGAATTTTATTTTTTCTCTTTTTGAAATTTGATAAAACTTCCAATGCATTTTTTACACTTTCCGGATTAGCATTATATGTATCATCAATCAATGTATATTTATTAAAATCAAATTTGGATAATCGTCCTTTAACTGACTTTAAAGTCTTAACTGAATTTAAAATATCTTTTTTGCTTAATCCCAGTTTCAATACTATGGATATTGCGGAAACTAGATTTTGAATATTTGATTTTCCGAGTAGTGGAATTGTAAATGTTAAACTTTTATTTAATCCTTCAATTTTTATTTTATACTTTGAATCAACTGAAATACCAAGGATTTGATAATTAACATCAAGTTTGCTATTAGAACCATATGTAATAGAGTTTTTACTATTTTTAATTCGACTTCTTAAAAACTTATCTTCACCATTTATGAAAATGTTTCCGGAAGCTTTTGTGTAATCGAATAATTTTACTTTTTCTTCA
>JBGSKB010000275.1:0-3912 GCA_041741395.1 Melioribacteraceae bacterium | reverse complement strand
GTGATAAAAGAATGACTGAATATTTTAAGAATAAATCGGTCCCAAAAAATGTTTGGCTGGGAGTTTCATCTGAAAATAGAAAAGACGGTTTACCAAGAATTGATAGTTTGCGAAAAATAAAAGCTTCGGTTAAATTTCTTTCCATTGAACCTTTGTTAGAAGATTTAGGTAAAATAAATCTTAAAGGTATTGATTGGGTAATTGTAGGCGGAGAAAGCGGTCACAAAGCCCGACCAATGAAAGAAGAATGGGCAATTAATATTAAAAATCAATGTGAAAAAGAAAATGTGCCATTTTTCTTTAAGCAATGGGGAACTTGGGGAGCGGACGAAATTAAAAGAAATAAAAAAGCTAACGGCAGAAAACTCCAAGGCAAAATTTGGGAAGCTTATCCTAAAGTGGCATAAGCTGGTTTTAAAGACCCCTATATTTACAATTTAATATTTTAATATCATTTCATAAATAAAAAATCATAAAATACAAACTCAAAATAAATTATTGCAAGTTAGTGTAAATATAATTAGTTTAAAATCTATATAATGTTGCCGTATGGAATATTAAGGAAAAGCCCAAACCATTTTGATGGTATTTTTATAAAACAATGGAGAATAAAATGAAGATCAACAGAATGAACCCTTACAATGGTAACAGTAAAACAGCTGCTTTTTTTGATTTGGAAACTGATGAAGGAATTATTATTAAAGGATTTACTTTAGTAGAAAGTTCAAACGGACTTTTTGTTAGTGCCCCAAGTGAAAAAGGAAAAGATGGAAAATATTATGATAAAGTTTTGTTGTCAAACGAACTAAAAAATCAATTGAATGATATTGCTGTTTCTCATTACAATAGCTTGCAAAATAATTAAGTTATTTCTTACGACCTGGATATTGAATTATCCAGGTTTTCTCATTTCAAAATTTCTGTTTAGAAATTGACTGAAAATATCTCAAAAAATATCGTATTTCTTCTACGCGATTAAAAATATGGAATTATGCGCAAAATGGATATTACTATGTAACCATTTGTACTGATAATCAAAAGAAATATTTTGGTGAAGTTATAAATTCAGAAATTATTTTAAGTGATATAGGTAAAATAGTTCAAAAATATTGGAAGAAAATTCCACAACATTATCCATTCGTTAATTTGGATGCGTTTATTATTATGCCAAACCACATTCACGGAATAATAATAAGTGATAAAACAGTAGAGACGCAAAATTTTGCGTCTCTACAACATGAAAATAATATAAATAAATTTGGACCACAATCTCAAAATTTAGCTGCAATAATTAGAGGTTTTAAGGCAGCCGTTAAAAAATATGCGGTTATTAATAATATTATCTTTTCTTGGCAGCCAAGATTCTATGACCGCATCATTAGAAATGAATGTGAATTATTTAATATTAGAAAGTATATTGTTTATAATCCATACAAATGGGAAGATGATGAATACTTTTTGTAAATAATTTTTATTTTTCTCCGTTCTTCATTTTTGTTTTTTCTTTTCACGTTTGACTTTTCACATTTAACTTTTAACTTACTTATGCGTACAATATTTCATTTAGACCTCGATTCGTTTTTCGTTTCTGTAGAAAGAATTCTTAATCCTTCATTAATTGGCAAACCAGTAATTGTTGGTGCTGATCCGGAATTTGGAAGAGGTGTTGTGGCAGCTTGCTCTTATGAAGCAAGAAAATATGGATTACATTCCGGAATGCCAATAAAGCAAGCTTATCAACTTTGTCCCAAAGGAATTTATATTCATGGAAGCCATGGTGAATATAGTCAATATTCAAAGGCAGTAAAACATATTTTGGAGAAATATGCTCCGTTAATTGAGCAAGCTTCTGTCGATGAATTTTATATGGATTTTACCGGCACAAGAAATATTTACGGATCAATGTATATGCTTGCCGTAAAAATCCAAAAAGAAATTGAACAGAAATTACTTCTTCCAAGCTCAATTGGAATTGGAAGCAATAAAACCATTGCAAAAATTTGTTCGGATTATGCAAAACCAAAAGGCGTAACTTATATTGTTCCGGGAATGGAAAAAGAATTTTTATCGCCGCTTCCCATAGAAACAATTCCCGGTGTGGGGAAAAAAACTTTACCCGATTTGCATTTAAAAGGAATTTATAAAATTGGCGATATTACAAAACTTTCGGAAGATTATTTAATTGCAGCATTTGGTAAATACGGTACGGCACTTTGGAAGAAAGCAAATGGTGAGGGAAGCGAATATCTCAATCCGCCAACAGAACGAAAAAGTGTTTCTAAAGAAAGAACTTACGGCAAAGATGAAAATAATAGAACGGAAGTTGAGCAAACACTTTTCAAATTAGCCGGACAAGTTTGTCAATTGATACGAAATAAGAATTGGCAAACATCAACAATCAGCATTAAGCTGCGTTATTCTGATTTTGTAACTTTAACCCGTGCAAAAACAATAAAACCGACCGATGACGATAAAACAATTTTTGAAACTGCCGTAAAGCTTTTGCACAAAGCCGATACGCGGAGAGTAAGTATTCGTTTGATAGGAATTCATCTTACAAATTTTAATGAGTTTGCCGAGCAAGAAGAAATTTTTGAAAACGAAGAAATTAAAAGAAAAAAAATATTTAGGGCAGTCACAAAAATTCGTGATAAATTTGGTTATGCTTCAATTCAATTAGGCGGAATTTTGACAAACAAAAGAAATGTAGAGGCTCATTATTTTGGAATGAGATAAAACTTACCAAATTTGTTTAAAACGTAGCCTCAGGCTTTAGCCTGAGGAAATAACCTACAATTATTCCGCAAGCTAAAGCTTGCGGCTACAGAAAAATGAAAAGAAAAATAATAAGGGAAAAGCAACATAGGCTGCCAGAAGAAATGTATATTGGGCAAAAAGTTATTGCTTTTACAATTTGCATTAAAAATAATAAAAGACTATTTACTTCAGGGAAAATCTTCAAAGTATTTGAGAAAGAGTTATTAGATGCACTTATTGAGAATAATTGTTCGGCTTATGTTTATTTATTCATGCCCGATCACTTACATTTGATCATCAAAGGAGAGCATGTAAATTCAAATATTAAAAAAGCCGTTGAATCATTTAAGCAAAAAACTGGATATTGGCTAAATCAAAATTTATTGAACATAAAATGGCAAAAGGATTATTATGATCATATTATCAGAAATGAAAAGGATGTTCAAAATCAAATAAGATATATTTTGAATAACCCAGTAAGAGCAGATATTATTAGAAATTGGAAGGAATATAATTTCAAAGGTTCAACAATTTTTAATTTGAACGAATGGGAATAAGAAATATTATAAACTGTAGCCTCAGGCTTTAGCCTGAGGAAATAACTTACAAACACTATTAACGCAGACTTAAGTCTGCGGCTACAAATCTATTATGTGTTCCCTTCATACCCACTCAAATTACTCAATTCTTAATGGTACAATTCCAATAGAAAAACTAATAGCTTCGGCAAAGTTATATGATGAAAAGCACGTTGTTCTTACCGATACAAACGGAATGTACGGAAGTATCAAATTTGCAAAAAAAGCAAGTGAAGAAAATCTCAATCCAATTCTAGGAGTATTGATAGATGATCCAAAAAATAAAAATATGTGTGCGTTGTTTCTTGCAAAAAATTTAATAGGATATTCAACAATTTGCCAAATAACTCTCTCTAAATAAGGAATATCTAGTCCTGTAACTTCTTTTTTCCAGTAGTAAGGGTTGCGCTTAAAGATAATTCTTTGACTAGTATTATAGCTTTCTAATTGATATGGACCATTCACAATTAATTTTTCAGGAGGAGTATCAATTCCCCAAAAAGACATAAATTCAAGTTGGCCATCAGATTTCTTTTTCTTCAGCGTTGGTTCTAAAATATGTTGCGGTAAAATAGAT
>JBGSKB010000274.1:0-2762 GCA_041741395.1 Melioribacteraceae bacterium | reverse complement strand
TGAGGAAAATAAATTTTTAAGAGGAATTGCATTACAAACAAAATTGCAAAATTTTATAATAAATACATTTTATTCCCAAAATAAAAAAGATGCTTCTATTGATGATTTTGGCAATATAAAGAATTTTATATTTCCCGGTTTTCACAGAACAGAAAATGAAATTGATAATTTTGAAAATATCAAAGAAATAACTTTTGGAGGGATAGTAAAATATAATTTTAATCAAAATATGAGTTTGGGAATTTCACATATAAAAAATCATTATTATAAAAATTTATTTTTTCACAATAATTTTGGATTAAATGGGAATAATTTTTCTTTCACTTCAATCAGTTACAATTTAATTTGGGATAATTTAAATCTTGCCGGTGAATTTTCAAATAATTCTAAAACAACAGCATCAATAAATAATTTATATTTTGATTTATCAAAAACTTTTCAAGTTTCAGCTTCATATCGAAATTATCCTAAAATTTATTTCAACATTAACAGCTTTGGATTTGGTGAAACTCCAAATACTCAAAATGAAAGTGGCTATTATTTTGGCATTAAAATAAATTCGGATTTCGGCAAATTTAATTTATACTACGATATTTTTAATTTCCCATATTCAAATTCGCTGAATGGTTTTTCTTCAAATGGAAATGATTTTTTATTTAATTACGAAAAGAAGATTTTACCAAATGTAAATCTTAATCTAAAAATTAAAGATGAAATGAAGGAAATAATTATTGTTGAAAATTCTCGACAAAAAATTGATGAAACAGAAAAGTTAAATTTTAGATTCACGTTTGATTATAATTTCTCAAAATACATTTTTGGTAAATCCAGAATTGAATATGTTAAATTTTTTGAATACGATAATTCTGAAGAAGGGTACGTACTTTTTCAAGATATAAAATTGAAAATGTTTAGAAATTTTTCAGTTGTTTCTCGATTTATTTTTTTTCAAACAAAATCTTATAATTCCAGAATTTATGAATTTGAAAATGATGTGAGAGGCGTTCTGAATAATTTACCTTTATTTGGTGAAGGATTTAGATTTTACATTTTACTTCAATTTAATCCAAAAGAAAATTTAGATTTTTATTTTAAATATTCCGAAACTTACAAACCAAACGAAAAATCAATAAGTTCTGGTTATACAGAAATTAAAGGAAATATTGATAATAAAATTTCCGCACAAATTGAGTTTAAATTTTAATCATTTCATAATATAACTTCAAATCTTGCTAAATAGAACAACTCTTAATAAGTTTTGTTATTAAACAAAAATAATTAATTATGGAGAATTGATGAGAACCATTGTTTCGTTGCCCGGAGACGGCATAGGAAAAACCGTATTACCAGAAGCAATTAGACTTTTAGATGCAGCCGGATTTGAAGCAAATTATGTTCATGGAGATATCGGCTGGGAATTTTGGCAAAAAGAAGGAAACGCACTTCCCCAAAGAACTATTGAATTATTGGAAAAACATAAAATTGGTCTATTCGGAGCAATCACAAGTAAACCAAAAGATGCCGCTGATGCTGAGCTTAATACATCTCTTAAAGGAAAAGGTTTAGTTTATTTTAGTCCAATTGTTAGTTTGCGTCAACATTTTGATTTGGATATTTGTATTCGTCCATGTCAATCCTTCAAAGGAAATCCACTTAATTTTATTAGAAAAGATGGTAAAGGTGGATTTGAAGAACCATTGGTTGATACAGTAATTTTCCGTCAAAATACAGAAGGAATGTACGGCGGAATTGAATGGACAAATCCTCCAAAACAAGTTCGCGATGCTTTTGAAACTCATCCCAAAATGAAAACATTTGCAAATGTACCAAGTGAAGAAATGGCAATTTCCACAAGAATTGTTTCAAAAAAATATACTGAAAGAATTATTCGTGCCGGATTTGAATATGCTAAAAAGTTTGGTTATAAAAATGTTACAATTTGCGAAAAACCAAATGTGCTTAGAGAGACTTCCGGAATGTTTATGAAATTAGGGAAACAAATAGCAAAAGAATTTCCCGGAATTGATTTATGGGATACTAACATTGATGCTCAAATGATGTGGCTTACAAAAAATCCGGAAAATTATGGAGTAATAGTTTCAGAAAATATGTTTGGAGATATTATAAGTGATGGTTTTGCGGGATTAATTGGTGGATTAGGTTTTGCATGTTCTGCAAATCTTGGTGAAAAAGTCGCGGTTTTTGAACCGACTCACGGCTCGGCACCAAAATATCAAGAATTGAATCCAAGTATTGTTAATCCAATTGCAATGTTTTTAAGTGCATGTATGATGCTTGATCACATTGGTGAAAAAGAATTAGCATCTAAAATTAAAAAAGCAATTGCCGATGTAATTGAAGAAGGAAAAGTTAAAACTTACGATATGATGAAATTACGGGGCGGTGCAGATGTATTTTCTAAAGGAGCTTGCACAACACAAGAAATGACGAACGAAGTAATTACTAAGCTGTAAAACGAAAAACGTTAAACGAAAGACGAAAAGAATTTAATGCTAAATCTTTCTCATAAAAAATTAGAAGTTTGGAAATTAAGTAAAACTTTAATAAAACAGATATACCAATTGACAGATAAATTTCCAATTGAAGAAAAATTTAATATTATTTCGCAAATGAGGCGTGCTGTTGTTTCTGTGTCCTCAAATATTGCGGAAGGAATGAGTAGAAACTCAGTTCAAGAAAAAAGAAGATTTCTTGAGATTAGTAGATCATCATTAATTGAACTTGATACTCAAATTGAAGTT
>JBGSKB010000273.1:0-2533 GCA_041741395.1 Melioribacteraceae bacterium | reverse complement strand
GGTAAAATATATTTATGTCCGGCAGCAGTTACGCTATTTTCCTGCATTGCTTCCAATAAAGCAGATTGAGTTTTAGGTGGTGTACGATTTATTTCATCTGCAAGAATAATATTTGCAAAAATTGGTCCCTTTATAAATTTAAATTCTCTTTTTTTTGTTGATTGATCTTCTTCAAGAATTTCAGTTCCAGTAATATCGCTCGGCATTAAATCTGGTGTAAATTGAATTCTGCTAAATTGAAGGTCTAAAACTTGAGATAAAGTTTTTATTAGTAAAGTTTTCGCTAAACCAGGAACACCTACTAATAAACAATGTCCTTTAGAAAGGAGTGAGGTAAGGAGATTATCAATTATTTCATGTTGACCAATAATTACTTTTGATACTTCAGATTTTATTTCTTTAATTGAATTCTGAAGTTGTTTTACTAATTCAACATCGTCCGAAATTATTTTTGTATTCAATATTAAATCCTAATTTCCAAATAAACTTTCTCCTTAATTTCATCAATCCATTCTTTGTTTAATTTCTCTCTTTTTCTGAACTCAGTAATTTTTTTAATTTCATTAAAATCAGTTTCAAGATTCGGCTTATGTTCGGGAATTCTTTTAATCAATTTAATAATATGAAATCCATATTCATTTCCGCTTACTTCAAGTCTTTTAGGAAAACTAATTTCTCCATCTTGAAGTTTGTAAATCTGATCTAGTAAAGGTTTCTCAAGTTGACCTGCTTCAAATATTCCAAGTACTCCGCCAAATTTAGAAGTTTCTTTATCATTACTATATTTTGCAGCATAATAATCAAAAGTATTTTTATTTGTTAAAACACTATCTCTTAAATCAGTTAGTTCTTCAATTGCTTTTATATCAGCGGCATCATCACTTTTGGGTTTGATAAGAATGTGTCTTGCTCTAATAGATTCGCCTCTTTTTTCAATTAATTCAATTACGTGAAATCCAACAGGCGATTCAACAACATTAGAAAGTTCTCCTTCTTTTAATGCAAAAGCAGCTGATTCAAACTCCGGATAGAAAACACCTCGTTTAACAAAACCCAAATCCCCACCGACTTTTGCACTTCCAGGATCATCTGAATTTTTCTTTGCAAGTTCTTCAAAATTTGCACCCTTACTAACTGAATCTCTTAAAGATTGTGCAAAATCTCTTGCTTTCTTTTTTAGTTTATCCGTCGATTTGGGATTGATAAAAATATGCGCAATTTCAAATTTCTCTGCAATAAATCCTATTGAATCTTGATAAGTATCAAAAAAATCTTGGACTTCTCTTCTCGTAACATCAACTTTTGCAAACTTTTGACTTTTAAGCATTTCCGCCATCAAATTTTTTTTTGTATCGTCTTTCATTTCTCGCTTAATTTTTTCAACACTCATTCCGTAAGCTTGTTCAAGTCTTTCTTGTGATCCGTATTGTGAAGTATAATACGCAACAACTTGTTCAAGTTGACGATTTACATCATCATCTGTAACCTCAATTGAATCTAAAATTGCTTGAGCATATAAAAGTTTATCTTCCACTAATTTGTTCAACAATGTTTTTTTAAATTCCGGATTTTGAGGATCTAATTTTCTTTGAGTTGCGTACATTGCAGCTTGAAATTCTAATTCAGAATTTAGAATAACTTCATCACCAATTACGGCAATAATTTTATCAACAACTTCTTGAGCATTAAGATTAAATGTTAAAAATAAAACGATAATTACAATAAATTTTTTCATCCGAAATCCTTAAAATACTTTTACTTTTCTTTCTAATTTTAAACTATCCAAGAAGTGTTTCAACATTTCTTTTTGGCTATTCAAAATATAGCTTTCTTTAACTCTATCTTTAACATATTCAAATTGAGGAATTGTGCTGCGATCTATTTTATCAATCATTTGAACAACAACAAATTTTTTTGGTTCCGTTTCAACTACAAGACTTATTTCATCTTGAAATAATTCCATTAAAACTCTTAATAATTTGTTAGAATGAATTTGCGATGAACGATAAACTTTATTTAAAAAATTTTCTAATATATTTTCATTATTTTGAAAAGCAGTTAAAGCTTCATCCCAATTATTTTCGATTACATTATTTCTAAAATTTATTGCACTTTCTTCAGTTTTAAATGAAACAAAATTCAGAATAAAAGCTTCAGTACCAAAAACAAAATCTTCTTTATTTGAATTATAAAATTCTAATAAATCACTATCACTAAAATTTATTTGATGATTCTCAAGCAAATTATTTATTGTGATTGAAGAAGCAAGTTCTTTTTCGGATTCTTTGATAACGCGATAGTAATTTTCCTTTGTAACAAGTTTTTCTTCAAACGCCAATTGATAAAGTATTTCCGTCTCAATCCAATCTTTAATAAATTCTTCTTTAAATTTTATTGAACCCTTTTTACTTGCTAAAAAGTTATTTAACTCATCCTTTGTTAATTTGCTTGTTCCAACTTGAGCAACAATTTCTTCTTTTTTGTTAGTTTCTTCTTCACAACTTAAAAATGAAAAAATTATTAAAGTGAAACT
>JBGSKB010000272.1:0-7682 GCA_041741395.1 Melioribacteraceae bacterium | reverse complement strand
AAAGCTTCACTTGTAAAAGTATCGGAAAGTGCAATTCCTAAATTTCCATGATAAATATCAACCCATCTTCCAAGTGCAATTGGGTTTGCCATTTTGAATCCGTACTTTGCACCATGAAACATAAACCACTCATGTGCTTGAGTTCCAATTGCAGTAAGATTAAATTCTTTTGCAAGATAAACATTGCTGGTTCCGATAAAAGTTTTTTTTGCATTTTCTTTGAAAATTTTTACAACACTGAAATGATTATCAAATGAGAATCTTCTTCTTGTTCCAAAATCTGCAAATTTTGCTCCAAGTTTTTCAAACTTTTTTGCTTTAGAAATATTTAATTTTTCAATTTTTCTTACATCAATGTTTTCCTTATTTGTCATTTTAAAATACAGTTCCGAAATAAGTGATAAAATTGGGACTTCCCACAAAATTGTTCTATACCAAAATCCTTCAATTTCAATATTTAGATTTCCGGCTTTCTGTTCAACTTTTATTTCATTGGGATTAAATCTGTAACCTTTTAGAAAATCAATAAAAACCGGATCGAGGAAATAACATTTTTCCTTCAGAAATTTTTCTTCACTTTCTGATAAAGATAATTTTGACATTTTCAAAATTTCTTCATTTAATTTTTCTGCAAACCCTTTGGGAAATTTATCTTCTCCTCTATTTATAAATTTGTATTTCACTTTTGAATGCGGATATAATTTTGTTACGGCATTCTGCATTGTAAATTTGTAAAGATCGTTATCTAAAATTGATTTTATCATATCATAATTTTCAAGTTAATTAGAATTTTAGTTTTTATATTATATACAAAAATTCGCACTTCTTTTTATTAAATACAAAAATAATTTAAGGTGTAAAATGAAATTAGAAAAATTTAATAAATTATTTCTCGTAATTTTTTTTCTGATAATTATTGTTACAAATGCGCAAACCGTTAATTTAAAAATAATCCAGACAAGCGATATTCACGGGGCAATTTATCCTTACGATTTTACCGAAAATAAAAAATCAAATAATTCTTTAGCGCAGATTTATTCTTACATAAAAAGTGAAAGAGAAAATAAAAATCAGCATGTAATACTTTTGGATAACGGTGATATTCTTCAAGGTGATCCTTCGGTTTATTATTTCAATTTTGTAAAAACTGATGCAACACATTTATTAGCAAATGTTATGAATTTTATGAAGTACGATGCCGGAACTGTGGGAAATCATGATATTGAAGCAGGTCATGCAGTTTATGATAAATTTAAAAGTGAATTAAATTTCCCATGGCTTGCCGCAAACGCAATAAACACGGATACAAACGAACCATATTTTCCACCGTATAAAATTTTATTTGCGCAAACCAAAGAAAATAAAAAAATTAAAATTGCGGTTTTAGGATTGATAACTCCTGGAATACCAAATTGGCTTCCAAAAAATATTTGGTCGGGAATTGAATTTGAAGATATGGTTCTGACTGCAAAAAAGTGGATTCCACTAATTAAAGAAAAAGAGAATCCGGATTTAATAATTGGACTTTTTCATGCCGGAGTTGATTTTACTTATGATAATCAGACAAAAGAAACTCCGAGAAATGAAAATGCCGCACAATTAGTTGCAGAACAAGTTCCCGGTTTTGATATTGTTTTCGTTGGTCATGATCATCATGAATGGAATTTTAAAGTAAAAAATTCTGTGGGAGATTCTGTATTAATTTTAGGACCTTCCGCAAGATCTAACAGTTTTACTGAAGCAAATATTAAAATGATTTTTAATAACGAAACAAATAAATGGAAGAAAAATATTTCTGGCGAAATTATAAACTCAACAAAATTTGAAGTTGACGAAAATTTTCAAAATAATATTTCTAATGAATTTAAAATTGTTAAGGATTTTGTTTCGAGAGAAATTGGAACTTTTAATAAAACTGTTTCTGCTAAAAAATCATTATTTGGAAATTCTGCTTTTGTTGATCTAATCCACAAAATTCAACTTGAAATTTCCCATGCTGATATTTCTTTTACAGCACCACTTTCAATTTATTCACAGATTGATTCGGGTAAAGTTTATGTTAAAGATATGTTTGATCTTTACCGATATGAAAATTTATTGTACACAATGGAATTAACTGGTAAAGAAATTAAAGATTATTTGGAATTTTCATACGGAATTTGGTTCAATACAATGAAAGATAAAAATGATAATCTTTTAATGTTTGAAAAAGATGAAAATGGAAAATTGATTTTTTCTAAAAGAAATAATTCCGCCGAATTAAAAAACCGTTATTACAATTTTGATTCAGCTGAAGGAATTGAATATGTTGTTGATGTTTCTAAAAAGCCGGGTGAAAGAATTTCAATAAAATCTCTTTCTAATGGAAATCCTTTTGAGCTAAATAAAAAATATAAAGTTGCTATAAATAGTTATAGAGGAAACGGTGGAGGTGGTCATTTGACTAAAGGCGCTGGAATTGCAAAAGAAGAATTAACAAATAGAGTAATAAGTTCTACAGAAAAAGATTTACGTTTTTATATGATGACTTGGATTGAAAATCAAAAAATTGTAACTCCTATTGAAGATTATAATTGGCAAATTATTCCGGAAGATTGGGTTAAAATTGCAAAGAAAAAAGATTATGATTTACTTTTTGGCACAAATTAATTTCATAAATTCTTAGGAGAATAAAATGGATTCAAAAGTTAAAGTTGAAAATCACAGTGTAGCCGGTGGATTTTGGTTTATGGGCTGGTTATTCACAATTGGATTTCTAAAACTTACTTTTTGGAAAGGTGTTTTAGCATTGTTACTTTGGCCTTATTATTTGGGGGTTTATTTTGGAATTCCGTATGAAACTTTAGCTAAGTAAAATTTTAAAGAATTTTTCTTAGAATACATTTTATAATAAAGAAGCAGATTATTGAACTTTTTGATCTACTTCTTTCTATAAAATTATGGAATGAATATTAGAAAATTGCTTTATCGATTGGTAAACTTTCTTTTATTTCTTTCTGGTCGTGCTTCATTTACAACAATATTCTTGGTTAATAATTTTGCAGTATTCAATTCCTTAATTGCAACTTTTGCTTCTGCATTATCATTCATTTCAACAAAACCAAACCCTTTTGATTTTTGAGTAAACAAATCCTTAATTAATTTCACAGAAGCTACTTTTCCATATTTAGAAAATTCTTTATTTAAATTTTCTTCAGTAACGTCAAAATCTAAATTTCCGACAAAAATGTTCATTCTTCCCTCTTTAAAAAAATTATAAATTAATGTGTGTTGAAGTTTTTAATGAAGCTTAAATATCAAGGAATGTTTGATGAATTATTGATAAGAATTTAAAAACCATATAAATATAGTTCATTTATATGATTATACCAAAAATTCAATATGTTATTTAATCTAAGAAGTTATTTTAATTTTGTAGCCGCAACTTAAGTTATTGCCAAATTTCGCAAGCTAAAGCTTGTGACTACGTTTAATTCACTAAATTATTTATTCCACTTTTTAATTTTTACTTCTCCGCCAATACAATTAAGAGAAATTTTTGAACCACCACCATTTACAATATAAGTTGCTTTTATTTTTCCTTCATCAGCATCTACATCAAGTTTACTTGATGGAAAATCAGATTGTAATATTTCCCCAGCTTCATCTTTTTCAAATTCATCGGTTTCTATGAAAACCTCAATAGTTGTTTTTGCCGAAGCTGGAACGTTTAATTCCATATTCCCACCTGAGGTTTTTAAGGAAGAATTTGTATTTGCTTTGGGATCTAATTTTGCATTAACATGACCACCTTCAGTTGAGGCTTCAATACTGCCGGTAATATCTTGAAGACTAATATGTCCGCCCATTGTTTTAGCAACAACTTTTCCGGAAGCACTTTGTAAATTTAAATGACCGCCATAAGTTTCCATATTTGCTGAACCGGAAACCTTTTCCATTGAAATATGTCCGCCATAAGTAAAAACTTCTGCGCTTCCCCCAACATTACCAACACTAATACTTCCTCCATGGGTTTTGGCTGTCAGATCAGAATCAACATTTCCTACTTTAATGTTTCCACCGTAAGTATCAACATTTGATTTCCCACTTTTCACATTTCCCAAAGAAATATTTCCGCCATTTGTGTGAAGGTTTACATTTCCTTCAACATTTTCGCCATTAATATTTCCTCCGGAAGTATTAACAGAAACTTCACCTTTAACATTATTAAAATTGATATTTCCACCTTCGGTTTCCGCAAATAATTTTCCCGAAACTGCGTTTTCAATATTTATATTTCCTCCGGTGGTTTCTAGATTAAAATTAAAATTTGACGGTGCTTTTACTTTTACTGTTACATTGTTATTCCATCCATCTTCCAATTCCAAATGGAACTTAATTGTATTTCCTTTTTTCTCAGAAACAATATTTTCAATTTCATATTTCTTTTTTGAAACCACTTCAATGCTGACTTCGTTCTTGTTCCAAGTTTGAATATCAATATTTCCCGGATCAATATTTAAGTCTAAATTCTCACCGGCTGTTGCTGGAAATATTTTAACAAGCGGTTGTTTATTCTGTGAAAAACTCACAAAATTTAGAATTACAACGATTAAAAAAATCTTAATTATACTTATTTTCATTTTAGTTTCCTCCACGCAAAAAATTTGCAGTTTTTAATTTTATAACTTCATTATCTTCTTTTGAAATTCTTTCTTCTAATTTTGTACGAATATTATTATCAACATTGATTGATTTTAAATTCATTTCTAACAAAATATTAATTGCATCCATTCTGTTTGCGGCGTTGTTATCTGTCTCCAATGTGTGAAGAAGAACGTCTCTAATTTCATTATCAAATGGAAAATTGACTAATGCTTGAATCGCCGTTTTTCTTACACCGGGATTTTGATCAGTTATAATTGAATTAATAAACGCACTTTTAATTTTTTCATCCGGTTTAAAATTTTCAGGCATAAACTCAACTACGGAATTTGCAGTTTTAATTTTAAAAGCCGGGTTTTCTGTTTCTTTAAAAGCTTTTGCGAGAAGTTTTTGAATTACAATATCATTTAAATTTCCATTGTAGGAAATTTGCTTTCCATTTTCATTCATAAATTCAAATTCGTAATTTGATGAAAACTTTTCGGGTAAATTCACATTTGTAATTTCTAAATTTTCAATTTCATCCAAATCAATTTCATTACTTGCAAATTTATTTTGTTGAAAATCAGATTTATTAAAAACTAAATAACCAATCAATAATCCAATCAAAACTAAAGCTAAACTACCGAATGCAATTGCATATTTTTTGAAGAAAATCTCGCTAAAAACATTTCTAACTTTTTCTGAAAATGATTGATTGTTTTGTTCCGCATTAATTGTGTTAAACAATTTAATTCTAGCATTCTGCAAATCTCTCTCATCCGGAAATTCCAAACTATTTTTTGCAATTATTGAATACATTTTTTTTAATTGCGAATATTCTTCCGAACATTCATTACATTCCAATAAATGATTTTCTAATTCAATCTGCTCATTCTCATTTAATTCGCCAAGAATATTTAATTCTAACAACTCTTTATATTTTTCATGCTTCATAAATTCACCCAATAAAATTACACTTCCAAAATTGGTTTTAATTTTTCTCTCAACTTTTTAGATGACGTAAACAAATAACCTTTTATTGTTCCTTCGCTGCAATTCATCAGAGAAGAAATTTCTTTAATCTTTAATCCTTGATAATACTTAAGTGTAAAAGCCATTTTAAGCTGCTTTGGTAATTTATCAATTTCAGATTTTATAAAATTGTTTCTTTCATTATCAACAGTATATTGATCAATTCTTTCACCACTATCCAAATTCGATTCGAATGAAAAATTGTTATCATTTTCATCATCAAATTTATTTAAAGATTGGTTGATATAATTTTTTACTTTTCTTTTATATTCAATGCAGACATTAACCGTAATTCTGTAAAGCCAAGTTGAAAATTGACTTCTCGACTGAAAATTTTTTAATCCCCGATAAACTCTTAAAAATACTTCTTGATAAATATCTTGAGCATCTTCTTTACTATTTCTATATCCATAAGCAATATTTAAAACAATGCGGTCATATTTCATAACGAGCTGTTCAAAAGCAATGTTATCACCTTTTTGTGCTCTGGATATTAGTTGATTATCGTCTTGCATTATTTTTCATATTTACTAAATAGTTAGACTATGTTCTTTAGAAAAGGTTGTGGTGAAAAATAAAATTTTCCCCAACTATAGTAATTAACAAACTTAGAAAGAAAATCTATTTGTCGATAATATAATTTGGTGAAATTTTAATGCTTAATTTACGCGTATTTAGAAGTTTATAACAATTTTGCAGTTTAATGAGAAAATATTTTTTTTGTTTCATTTAAGGTATTATAATATTCATCATTATTACCCATTAAAAAAAATGTTTCTGCAATATTATATTGTGTCTCTATCCACTTTAAAGGATTGTAATTTTGATTATAAATTTTCTTTGCATCATAAAATGATTTTAATGCATTCAAGAGTATTTGAATTTTGTCTTGATCTTTCATTTCAAATGCAAGTTTTTTATAAGCAATCCCTATATATAATTTAGTTTCTGCGAATCCATTTGGAAAATATTTTTCATCGTAAATCTTTAAGACTTCATTGAAGTTTTCAATAGATTCTGTTATAATTTTTTCAGTTTGTAATTTATTATAAGTTTTGAAAATAGAAATTAACGAAACTTTATTTTGAGTCATTGCCCAATCAAGTGGAAATTTATCTTTTGAAAAAAATTCAAGGTTGTTTTCTAAGGTATCAATTGCTTCGTTAAGAATATTCTCCTTAAACAGAAAATTAGATTCAGAAATACTTTTCATTAACAATAACCAAGCAAAATTATTTCTTGCATACGAAAGTTCTTTTAGTTTTTTTTCTTTTATTAGTATTAAAATAATTTCTTTGAGAGTTTTAATATCTTCAGAAATATTTGTCCTTAATAAATAAGTTTTTACTGTGTCGTGATAAAATAAATCATCAATTTTTTTTAATATCGAAATCCATTCTTCATTTACTTCAAGGTTGGTTACGTTATTTTGCCATGCTAAAGAGAAAATTCTGTTTTTAGAATTATTATCTATTAAACTTCTTGCTAGTGTATGTAAACAAATTAATTTTTTTTATAAATTGTATTCTCCCAATCATTCTGTTCAAAAGATTTAAAGGATGAGCTACCTAATACAAAAGCATTTCTTAAATAATAAAAAATAGAGTCTATATCTGAATTAATAGCTAAAGCTCCATTGCCAGCTAGAAGATTTGTTTTAATGATATCAATTTCATATTCATCATTTTGAGTTTGATAATATTGTAATACATTTTGTAAAATTGATAAACCAAGTTTAGAATTCTGTATAGCATAATTATTTTTTAAATTATTTACTTTATGCAACAATAATGTACCTTTGTTAATTTTTATTAAATTACTATCAATGTATTTATTATTAAATAAAAGTAAAGTGTCGCAAATTTCAATGGCTAAGTCAATATTTCTCAATAAATCGATACCAGTTATATTTCTGCTTTGATAATACAAAGCACTAGTCTTATTCATATTTAAATCAATCCATAAATTGGGTTTATTTACTTTTTTTACATACTTTAACGTATTATTGTAAGCAATAATTGCTA
>JBGSKB010000271.1:0-3432 GCA_041741395.1 Melioribacteraceae bacterium | reverse complement strand
GAAGTCAGAAGACAGTCCGTTAGCTAACGGATCAGTAGTAAGAAAATAAAAAGATCTTGTCATTTCGAAACCCATGTTTTTTGGGTGAGAAATCTCCAAGGAACAGAAGTCAGAAGACAGTCCATTAGCTAACGGATCAGTAGTAAGAAAATAAAAAGATCTTGTCATTTCGAATCCCATGTTTTTCGGGTGAGAAATCTCCAAGGACCAGAATTCAGAATACAGTCCGTTGGCTAACGGATTAGTGATGGGTGAAGAAAGGAAGCAAGGAATGGGGGGGAGAAGGGATGCAGAATCCAGAATTAAGCTTGTATAAATATTTAGACATCGAAACCAAAGAAGAATAAAAAAGTTTACCAAATAAAAAAATACAGATATTTTGTATATTTAGTTATAACAAAAAGTAAGGGTTAAAATGATAACAAGAAACAAAAAGCTAGTGCAAATTCCAAGAAAAGATTGGGACAAGATGAAAGAAAATCCAACATTCTCTGAAGTAATTGAACTTCTGGAAGATATCTCTGATCTTGAAGAAGCTAGAAAAGTAAAAGGTAAAGAACTAACTTTAGAACAATATATATTAAAACGTGAATTATCTAATAATAATTAAGCCATCTGCCCAGAAAGATCTTGATAATTTGCCAATTAAAGAACTGGGGAAAATTGTAGCTAAATTAAAATTATTGAGCAAAAATCCTCGCCCCATAGGCATTCAAAAATTAAGCAATGATGATGGTTATAGAATTAGAAGTGGTAATTATCGTATCTTATTTTTAATCGATGACCAAACAAGTAAAATATTAATTTACAGAATCAAGCATCGTAAAGACGTATATAAATAAGTTAAGCTTTCCTTTTTATTTCAAAATAATTTCAAGATTACACCGATGTCTAACGGATTATAAAATTTCATCCGTTGGCTAACGGATTAAAAAAAGAATTGTAGATTTTTCTCATATCTAACATTTTAAATCTAGAATCCAGTATCCAGTATCAACCTTGCCCGCCGTGGCGAGAATCAAGTATCAAGAATAGAAAAAGCAATTTCAAGCTTACTTTGTGTTACTTTGCGAAAAAAACTTTGTGTTCTTTGTGGTTGAAAAAAGTAGTTAAAACGTGAAACCTTGCCTACCGGCAGGCAGGCGAAAAATGTAAAACGAAAAACGTGAGGCGTGAAAAATAAAATCAATAGACTAAAGTTTTATCGTATATATTTTTAGGTCGGTAAATTAAAAATAGTATGTCATTCTGAATTCATTTCAGAATCTGGATTCCCGATCATCCGTCAGCTAACGGATCAGAATTCAAAATTCCTAATTTATAATTTATAATTAAGTAGATAAGCAATAATTTTATTTACCAAACACCTATGTCATATGTATCCCCTTGTGAAAATCTGAAATATAAAACCAAGTATTCACCTTCCATCAAATAGTAGATGCCAAAAAAAGAGTAAAGAAATTATAATATGCAAATATGCTAAATACTACTTGACAAAAATATAGCAAATTTGTAAGATAGCAACATGCAATATAGAAGAAATATACAAACTGAGTTAGAAAATGAAATAAATTCGAAAGAGATAATAGTTCTTACCGGTATGAGAAGAACGGGCAAAACTACACTTTTAAGAATGATTTTTAATTCTATCCCAAGTATAAATAAAGTATTCTTAGATTTGGAAAATATATTAGAGCAAAAAGTTTTTGATGAAATTGATTATAATAATATTTTGCGTAATTTATCAGCATATAGTATTAACCAAAATAGTAAAGCGTTTATTTTTATTGATGAAATTCAACTTTTTCCTGAAATAGTAAAGCCAATTAAATACTTATATGATCATTATAATATCAAATTCTTTATTACCGGTTCCAGCAGTTTTTATTTAAAAAATCTTTTTCCGGAGTCATTAGCAGGCAGAAAAATAATATTTAATTTATTTCCGTTAAAATTTCAAGAATTTTTGAAGTTCAAAAATATAGATGTTGATTACTCACAAAAATTTGAAGAAAAGGACAAAAATAAAAATATAATAAAGCATGAAAAACTATCAAAACTGGTAGATGAGTACATACAATATGGAGGTTTTCCTCAAGTTGTTTAGAAGATAACAGTGAACAAAAAAGAAGAATTTTAAATGATATATTTAATTCATATTTCCAATTTGAAGTAAAGAATCTCGGTGATTTTAGGAAAATAGATATTTTTAAAAAGTTGATATTTTTGTTAGTTAAAAGAATAGGTTCTAAAATCGATATTTCTAAAATTGCATCTGAAATTTCAGTATCAAGAGAAACGGTTTATAACTATATCACATTTTTGGAAGGCACATTTTTTATTAGATTGTTAACTCCTTTTTCAACAAATATTGATAGGGAAGTTAGCGGAACAAAAAAAGTCTATTTATGTGATACGGGACTTATTAATTTGATTGACCGCATACCGGATGGAAATGTTTTTGAAAACGCAGTTTTGAATAATTTGTACGAAGACGATATAAATTATTATCAAAAAAGAACTGGTTTTGAAATAGATTTTTTGTTGAGAAATTCAAATACAGCTATTGAAGTAAAGCTTAATGGAAATGTTTTTGATTTTAAAAAGTTGGTTAAAACAGCACTTCAACTTAAGTATAAAAACTCCTATATAATTTCTAAGGAATTTAGTAGGGAAGAAAATATTATTCCATTTGAAGAACTTTGAAAGAATAAATGACAGAAAGAAAAACAGTAACCAGTGATTAGTCTACCTGCTGACGGATCAGAATCAAGTTTACCCGCCTTTGGCGTGGCTTGCCCACCTTTGGTGTGGTTTACCCACCTTTGGCGTGACTTGCCCATCGTGGCGGGAATCAAGTATCAAGAATCAAGAATGGAAAAAGCAATTTCAAGATTTCTTTGTGTTACTTTGCGAAAAAAACTTTGTGTTCTTTGTGGTTGAAAAAAGTAAACAGTCTGTTGTCTAACGGATTTCAAGAATACAAAATTCCTAATTCATAATTCCTAATTCATAATTCATAATTAAGTAGATCAGCTATATTTTTCTCATATCTGAAATACAGAATCAAGTATCCAGTATCTAGTATCAACCTTGCCCGCCGTGGAGGGAATCAAGTATCAAGAATAGAAAAAGCAATTTCAAGCTTACTTTGTGAGAATAACTTTGTGATCTTTGTGGTTAAAAAAAAATAAAATAAAAACACTATGAAGCAAAATCTAACAGTTTAATTTTACAGTCTCTATTTATTTATAATTTATACATATATATTTCTAATTTCTAATTTCTAATTTCTAATTTCTAATTTCTAATTTTTAATTTCTAATTTTTAATTTCTAATTTTTAATTTCTAATTTCTAATTTCTAATTTCTAATTTCTAATTTCTAATTTCTAATTTCTAATTTTTAATTTCTAATTTCTAATTTCTAATT
>JBGSKB010000270.1:0-24088 GCA_041741395.1 Melioribacteraceae bacterium | reverse complement strand
GAAAACTGCTCTACGCCCTCATTAAATACTTCAGAATTTAAAGTAATAGATTTTTCTTTAGCCATTTTTGACATGAGTGTGTGAGATTTTTCAATTTTGTTTATTTTCGAAAATAAAGACGCGACCCAAGAAATAGAATTTCAAAACTCAAATTTTAGTAAGGCTGATTCATTATTTAAATTATCAAAAGATTTAGATGCGTTGCGATTTAGAGCTCCGGAAAAATTTAATGAAATTATAAATGAGCAAGCAAAAAAATACAATGTAGGTGTTGCTCAAATAGATTCAATTTTTAAGTCTAAAAGTCCGCATGGAATTATTGGCAACAATCTTATGGTTGATCATCTTCATCCAAATGTTGAAGGATATATGTTAATTGGTAAGGCTTTTTATGAAACTATGAAGAAATTAAATTATCTTCCCAAAAAAGAAAACCCGCAAATACTATTTGAAAAACAAGATTCTATAACCCGTGAAAATTTTGTGTTTACAAAATTAGATTCAATTATAGGAAATAATGTTGTTACATTGCTTAAAAACGATTGGCCGTTTACAAATAGCAAATCGCCTTTATCAAATATGGAGTTGTTAAATCCAAAAGATTTTCTGGATTCTATTTCATTAAAGTATATTGAAAATAAAATTTCATACTCTGATGCTTATCTTGAAGCGGCAACAATTAATTTAAGACTAGATAACATTATAGATTATTTGGATTATATGAATATTTTGATTTACAAATATCCGGGCTTGAAAGATATTAAAACTGCAATAAAATATTTTTATGAACAAAGAAAAGTTAATCCACAAGATTATACTTCTAAAAGATTAGGTATAATTTCCATATATAACAATGATTTTACGAGTGCAATAAAATATTTAAATGAAAGTTTTAAATCCAATCCAAAAGATGAAGAAGTGTTGTACAATTTAGCTTTTGCCAATACTAAATTGAATAACATTGATTCTGCAAATGAATATATCAGAAAATGTTTAGAACTAAATCCAAAAAATTCTAAATGTTTATTATTTAAAAAGAAATTGTTGGAAACTAATTAATTTTTTTTCTAAATATTAATTGCCTGAGCATGGTAAATTTTTAAATGGATCTTTTTTATTTCCTCATCACTTAAATATTCATCAAAAGTCATACGCTTATCAATAATTCCGGTTGGAATAATTTCAATTATCCTATTTGCAATTGTGTGAATAAATTGATGATCATGCGAACTAAAAATTATCGTTCCGGGAAAATCAATCAAACTATTATTTAGTGCAGAAATTGCTTCCAAATCAAGATGATTTGTCGGACCATCTAACAAAAGTACGTTTGGATTTATCAACATCATTCTTGCAAACATACAACGCACTCTTTCTCCGCCGGAAAGTACGCTTGCTTTCTTCAATGTTTCTTCACCGCTAAAAAGCATTCTTCCCAGAAAACCGCGAATATATGTTTCTTCTTTTTCTTTAGAAAATTGTCGAAGCCAATCAATGAGATTTAGATCAACATCAAAATACTCGGCATTATCTTTTGGAAAATACGCAACTTTTGTTGTAACGCCCCAAACAAAGTTTCCACTATCTGCTTTTTCTTTGCCATCAAGAATATTAAACAATGTAGTTTTTACTAAATCATTGGGACCAACAAGTGCAATCTTATCTCCTTTTTCAACTTTAATTGTTAAATCATTCAAAAGAATTTCTTCATCTGATTTTTTTGTAAGATTGTTTATTTCAAGCAGATTATTTCCCGCCTCGCGCTCAGATTTAAAAGCAATATAAGGCATTCTGCGTGAGGATGGTTTTATGTCTTCAAGTGTAAGATTTTCGAGTTGTTTTTTTCTTGAAGTTGCTTGTTTCGATTTTGAAGCATTAGCGCTGAAGCGTGCAATAAATTCTTGAAGTTCCGCTCTTTTCGCTTCAATTTTTTTATTAGAATCTTTTGCTTGCTTTGCCGCCAACTGACTGCTTTCTAACCAGAAATCATAATTACCGGTGTACATAGTTACTTTTCCATAATCAATATCTGCAATATGCGTGCAAACTTTGTTTAAAAAATGTCTATCGTGAGAAATTACAATTACAGTATTTTTAAATTTCTCAAGAAAATCTTCCAGCCATCCAATGGAAATAATATCAAGATGATTTGTCGGTTCATCCAAAAGTAGAATATCCGGATTTCCGAATAGTGCTTGGGCTAACAAAACTTTTATTTTTTCATTTCCGGATAAATCTTTCATCAATTTTGCTTGATCTTCATCGCTAATTCCCAAACCATTTAAAAGTTCGGCTGCTTCAGATTCTGCCTCATAACCAAAAAGTTCGGCAAATTCTCCTTCAAGTTTGGCTGCTTCAATTCCGTCTTGTTCATTAAAATCCGGTTTTGAATAGAGAATTTCTCGTTCTTCCATAATTGCATAAAGTTTTTGATGTCCCATCATAACCGTTTGCAAAACTTGAAATTCATCATACTCAAAATGATTTTGTTTTAAAGTTGCAAGTCGTTCTCCCGTCGTAATAATTACGTTTCCGGAACTTTGCTCAATTTCACCCGAAAGTATTTTTATAAATGTTGATTTGCCGGAACCGTTCGCTCCAATTATTCCATAACAGTTTCCGGGTGTAAATTTTAAATTCACATTTTCGAACAATGTTCGCTTTCCAAATCTTAATGCTAAATTGCTTGTACTTATCATTTCTTCCAAAAAAAATATTATTAAAAATTACGATTTATTAACAATTGCTTAACTTACAAACTAATAATCCAAAGAAAATTTTGCAAAATCTAATAGCAAAAAATGATTGGTTGTTTTGGGTCAATTTTGAAAATTACGCGGGAAAAACTTTTTTGTTTATGTGTGTTCGTATTCAAAACTCCGACGTAAAAATACAAATTATTTTGATGTGTAACAATTGCGTTTATTGAGATTAGTCAACTTACCGACTTTATCATTTTTAAAATATATTCCTCTTGTTTTGATTAAATAAAACAACTATGTTTTTTCGTAAAGTTAATTTTAAATTAAAATTATTTAGTTTAACTTCCTTCGAAAGATTCTGCTAATCAAACTTTAAAATAAAATTTACTTGAAAAACTTTGCTTTTAATCAAACTAAAGTATTTTTTTTGATATTAAATCTATTATGATTTATAATTGTTACGATGTTCTCTTGGGAAAAAGAAAAAGGTAACTACAAATAATTTTTCACCAAGGGACTATAATTAATTTTAAACAAATTTATTACCGGAAATATTATGAACGAAAAAAAAATTATAATCCTAATTTTTGTGCTTTTACTCACTTTACAATCATATTCATGTTCTAAAAAAGATTCTAATCCTTTACAAGATGAAACTTCAACTGGAATTATTGATGCGGATAATCCGGATATACAATATGTCGGAAGATTTGATAGAAGTGATCCTAAAAAAGCTGTGTTTGATTGGTCTGGCGTTTACATTCGTGCTAAATTTGAAGGAACCCGCTGTTCTTTAAGACTAAAAGACGGAAATAATTTTTACGCAATAACCATTGATAACCAAGCACCACAAGTTTTGAAAACAGATACCTCAACCGTCTATCCGGTTGCGATTGGTTTGAAAGATTCCGTGCATACTATTTTAATTGAAAAGCGTACTGAAGCAAATATTGGTAAAGGCGAATTTTTAGGATTTATTCTGGATGAGGGAAAAAAATTACTGACTCAAGATTCAGCATCAAATCGACGTATTGAATTTATTGGGAATTCTATAACCTGTGGGTATGGTGTGGAAGGTGCTACTGCGAGCGAACCTTTTAAACCGGAAACTGAAAATGCTACGATATCTTATGCCGCACTTATTGGACGTGCCCTAAATGCTGATTATGCTATGATTTCCTATTCGGGCAAAGGGATTATTCGTAATTATGGTGATGCGAACAAGACATCTAAAGAGCCCATGCCTTCACTCTATGATCAAACTTGTTTATATGATTCTACACTTATTTGGGATTATACAAGCTGGATTCCTCAGGTTGTTGTAATTAACCTTGGCACAAATGATTATTCGACACAGCCATATCCGGATAAGTCAGAATTTCAGGAAGCTTATACTCAATTGATCAATCGTGTTCAGTCGCAATATTCTGAAGTTACTATTTTTTGTGTTAGTGGACCAATGATCGGCGAACCATGCGGAAGTTATATAAATGAAGTTGTAAAACAAGCTCAGCAAAATAACACTAACAATAAAGTTTTTTACATTAATGTCAATACCAGCACACTAACTATGGCGGATCGGGGTTCTGATTGGCATCCAAATATTAGCGGTCAACAAAAAACTGCTGATATAATATTGCCAATAATAAAAGATAAAATGGGTTGGTGATTTTCTAAAACAGCTTGGTGTTTTAGATTTAGAAAGTTTGAAATTAGTTCATTGATAAAAAGAGACAATTAAAAATTCAAATATATTTTACAATAAAACTAAAACGGTGAAATTAAATATAATGAGCAAACACATTGGAATTGTAGCCTGCAGTTATGAAGGCGCTGCACTTTGCTACAGAACAATTTGTAATGAAGGGTCGGAATATTTTGGAGAACATTCACATCCGGAAATCAGTCTTCACACTCACCCGCTAAGTGAGTACATGAATTTTATTTACAAAGACAATTGGAATGGTGTGGCTGATTTAATGATATCGTCGGCAAAAAAATTATCTGAAATTGGTGCAGAAGTTTTAATTTGTCCTGATAATACAATTCATCAAGTGTTTTCTTTTGTGAAAAAAGAAATTTCAACTCCGTGGCTGCATATTGCTGAAGAAGTAACTTTGGAAGCTATTAAAAATAATTTTAGAAAAATTGGAATCCTCGGTACAAAATATTTAATGGAAGGACCTGTTTATCCTGAAAAGTTCAACGAAAAAATTCTTGATTATGAAATTCCCAAAGAAGAACAAAGAAACGAAATAAATAAAATTATTTTTGATGAATTAGTTTACGGCATAATTAAAGAAGAATCTAAAAAGTATTTTTTGGATGTTATTACAGAATTGAAATCAAAAGGATGCGATTCAGTGGTTCTGGGATGTACGGAAATTCCTTTAATAGTTCTTCCAAGTGAATCACCTTTACCTACATTGGATTCAACCAGAATATTAGCCCGATCTGCATTGAAGTACGCAACATAATGAAAGACATGCTGCCGGAAATGTTGTAATAAATGTTAATTAACATAATTAATTTTTGTTGATATTTGAACTGTTAAGATTTATAATTGTTAAGAAAAGTATAAAGAAAAGACAAAATAGTTTAAATTAGCGAAACAGCCTCAAAGGAGAGATATGTCATCTCAAGAAGCAATATTAATAGATGCATTAATAAATAAACTTCATCAAGAAATTGCAGATGAAATGTCATTAGATAAATTTTTTGAGATTTTTTCGAGTGAGCAAATATTAAAAGATTACGATTTGTCTTATGATGAGCTAGAGCAAGGAAACATAGGAAACGGAAACGATGGTGGAATCGATTCAATTTACATGTTTGTAAACGGTACAATTTTACAACCAGATTATGAATTGCCAGACTATAAGAAAGCTGTTGATATAGAGTTACATATAATACAATCAAAAAATTCAACTACTTTTAATGAATCTACGCTACAAAAGTTTAATGATTCTGCTGAAGATATATTTAATCTTGAGAAAAAAATTGAAAGCTTTTATTCGGTTTACAATACAGATTTAATTAATCACATAAAGACCTTTAGAGATACTTATTTAGAGCTTATTTCTAAACAACCTAATTTAACAATCAACTATTTTTATGTTTCCAAAGGAACTGAAATACATCCTAATGTTGAGAGGAAAGTTTTAAATCTTGAAGGTACAATAAAACGTTACTTTCCAAAGTCTATATTCAATTTTGAATTTATTACAGCAAGTGATTTACTAGAACTTTCGCGTCGTGAAAAAAAAGAGACTTTTTCACTTTCATTGTCAGAATCACCGATTACAACAACCGAGGGTGGATATATTTGCTTGGCTGGATTGACTAGTTTATATAAATTCGTTATAAATGATGACGGAACTATAAACAAATATATTTTTGATGCAAATGTTCGTGACTATCAAGGAAGCACTGTTGTAAATAAAGAAATATATAAATCTCTAGAGGAAAAATCAGATATTGATTTTTGGTGGCTTAACAATGGTATCACCATTATTTCAGAAAAAGTTAACCTCTCTGGTAAAATACTAACTATACAAAATCCACAAATTGTAAATGGGTGTCAGACTTCCTTTGAAGTATTTAATTATTTCAATAATAACACATCACAAATAAAAAACGACACCCGCAATATTATGATAAGAGTGATTGAAACAGATAATGATAATATAAGATCAAATGTTGTTAAATCTACAAACAGTCAGACAGCAATACCTCTCGCCACACTAAGAGCGACAGATATTATTCACAGAAATATTGAAGAGTTTTTAATTCCGTATGGTTTCTTTTATGAAAGAAGAAAAAATTACTGGAAAAATCAAAAAAAACCAATTACTAATATTGTTACAATTTCTTTTCTTTCTCAAATTATTATGGCTATGATATTACGGAGACCTGAAATTTCCAGAGCAAAACCTAGTTCATTGGTTAAAAATGATGACGAATACCATAGTATTTTTAACGAAGAATATTCTTTGGAAACATATTTAAACGCTATAAAACTTCAGAAGAAAATAGAACATTGTCTTTCTAATTCAGAATTATTAAACAAAGGCGAGGGATTAAATATAAGATATTTCGTAAGTCTTTGCACCGTATTAAATCGAAAAATTACCGTATATAAAACGGTTCCAAATTTACTTAGGGCAACACAAGAATTTAATGAAATAAAATTGGATGAAATCACTGATACTGAAATAACAAACAATATAAAGATAGTTTTACAAATATTTCGTGATTTTGGCGGAACTGATGGAGTTGCGAAGGCAAAATACTTTACTGATAAATTAATTAATTATTTTAATTAAACAGTGTAACTCGTAAATCGACCTAAACTGATAATAGATACTTAAAAATTGCATTTTATAATAGACCCAAAAACGACCACAAACTTATTATTCTACATTGCCTTATTATTTTTAATTGCTCATGAAATCGACGCAGTAAGGTGCAGAGAATGGAGAATGTTTCCAGGCTTATCTTTACTAAATGACAAATTAGGTTTCACAATATTTTTACTTGCACATATTCCTCTTTTTGGGTTGCTCGCATTTTATTTACTCAAGTCAAACAATATCAATTCTCTAATTTATTATTTTGAAATTTTCTTTATTGTTCATTTAATTTTGCATCTTCTGTATTTACATCATCCCAAAAATGAATTTAAAGATTGGATTTCTTGGACATTGATAATTACTCCGGCTGTGTTGGGTTTTATAGATTTAGCATTAGTTTAAATAACCGCAGTCAAAAATGTTATCTGAGGTGACAGACTTATCAACACACATATTTTAAAAAGAAAAAACTGTTTTGGAAGATATATACAAAACTAATTTTTATTGAAAATACCATTTAAAAATATTCAATATATTATGGCTTTATTTTATTAAACTTAGATTATTTTATGAAGGCCGTATTACTTCAAGGGATTAAACAATTCGAAATAAAAGATATTCGCACGCCGGATTTGATTTACGATACCGGGGTTTTAATAAAAGTAAAAATGGTTGGGATCTGCGGATCAGATATTCATTATTATAAAACCGGAAGAATCGGTTCACAAATCGTACAATTTCCTTTTATTACCGGACATGAAGCCGCCGGAATTGTTGAAAAAGTTGGAAGCAAAGTTACAAAAGTAAAACCTGGACAAAGAATTGCAATTGATCCAGCCGTATCTTGCGGAAAATGTGATCAATGTTTATCCGGTAGAGAAAATACTTGTCGAGAACTAATATTTATGGGAGCTCCAAAACAAATGGAAGGAGCTTTGTGCAATTATATTATATTAAAAGAACAAAATTGTTTTCCAATTAATGATGAAATGACTTTTGAACAAGCTGTGCTTTCAGAACCTTTGGCAATTGCAGTTTATTCGGTTGAACGTTCAAATCCAATTGAAACTTCAAATATTGCTATTCTTGGCGCTGGTCCAATTGGAATGTGTGTTTTTCATTATCTCAGAACAAAAGAAATTGGTGATGTTTATGTTACCGATAAAATTGATGATCGTTTAAATTTTGCGAAACAATTAAATCCAAAGTATGCGGGAAATCCAAACAAAACAAATGTTGTGGAAGAAATAAAAAAAATTGAGCCCATGGAAATGGATATTGTTTATGAATGCAGCGGCGATCCCGATGCTTATAAACATGCAATCGAATTACTAAAACCCGGCGGACTTTTTGTAATTGTAGGAATTCCGGAAGTTGATGAAATTCCGTTTCCGATTCACGAATTAAGAAGAAAGGAAATTACAATTTTAAATATTCGCAGACAATCTAACTGCACACAAAAAGCTTTAGATCATTTATCAAACGGAAAAATAAATATGGATATGCTGGTAACTCATCATTTTAAAATGGAAGAAACTAACGAAGCTTTTGAGTTGGTTTCAAATTACCGAGACGGCGTTATGAAAGCAATGATCGCGGTTGAATAACAAAATTAATATCGCTTATAACTTTTATGCAAAAAATATCCTTTATAAACGAGACAAATTTACCTTCCGGTTATGAAGAAAGAATTCACAACAAAATGCGGTTTGGATTGTTTATTCCACCAAATTATCATGAAGAAAAAAAATATCCGCTAATATTAGCGTTTCATGGTAAGTTTGATTTAACATCATGGAATTTGACTTGGTACAACGAACCGATTGTTTCTAAAAATCCTTGTATTGTTGTTACTCCTAAAACTTCAAATCCAAATCTGGCTTGGGGAAACAGCAATAATGAAAATCATACTCCGGAAATGTTAACCGTTTTAGAAATTCTAAATTTATTAAAGAAAGAATTTAATTTAGATGAAAATAGATTTTATGTTCACGGCGCATCTATGGGCGGATTTGGAGTTTTTAATTTGCTGGCGAAAGAACCAAAAATGTTTGCTGCAGCAATTGCTATTTGCGGCGGTGGTTCGCCATCTACGGCAAATATTTTAAAGGAAACTCCTTTGTGGATTTTTCACGGCAATGCTGATCCAATAATTTCCGTTGAGCAATCAAGAAATTTATATAAAGCAATTGTTGATTCGGGTGGAAAAAAAGTTAGATATACGGAATATTCAAACATTGGACACGATTCGTGGATTAATGCTTGGAACGAAACAACAATTTTAACTTGGTTTCTTTCTCAAAGAAAAAATTATTCTTCACGTTCACCAAAACCTCCGGAAAATTTCAGATATGAATTTATTGAAAAAGGAAAAATAAACCTGACTTGGAATTCTTCTAAAAGTAAAAATATTTGGTATTATAAAATTTTTAGTAATAACAATCTGATTGCCGAAGTTGACAATAATATTCAATACATTATTGAGGGGTACAAATCGGAAATTTTAAATTATTCAATAATTGCGGTAAATTATTTTTTCAAAGAATCTGAAAAAATTGAATTGAATGTTTATCCTACTTTATTCGCCTAATTTTTATTCAAATTTATTTCATACAATTTTATATCTTATTTATAACTTAAAAATGTTTTGTAGAAAGGAAGTTTATGAAAACTTATAAATTAATTTCATGGAACGTGAATGGAATCCGTGCGGTAGCTAAAAAAGGATTTCACGATTGGTTCAAAAATGAAAATCCGGATATTCTTTGCATCCAAGAAACAAAGGCGTGGGAAGAACAATTAGATGATTCACTTACAAAAATAGAAGGCTACAATTCTTATTTTTCTCAAGCGGAAAAAAAGGGTTACAGCGGAACGGCAATATATACCAAGGAAAAACCTTTAAATGTGCAAAAAGGAATCGGGATTACTGAGTTTGACAGCGAAGGTAGATTTGTAATTGCAGAATTTAAAGATTTTGTTTTGTATAATATTTATTATCCAAACGGAAAGAAAGATGCAATTCGTTTAAAATATAAAATGGATTTTTATAGTGCTTTTCAAAATCATGCACTTGATTTAATAAACAAAGGTAAGAAATTAATAATTTGCGGCGATGTAAATACTGCGCATAAAGAAATTGATTTGGCGAGGCCGAAAGAAAATTCTAAAGTATCCGGATTTTTACCGGAAGAAAGAGAATGGATAGATAAATTTTTAGCAGATGGATTTATTGATACTTTGCGAATGTTTAATGATAAGCCGGAAGTTTATACTTGGTGGGATCAAGTAACTCGTGCGCGTGAAAGAAATGTTGGCTGGAGAATTGATTATTTTTTTATAAGTGAAAATTTGAAGAAAAATATTACAAATGCTTTTGTTCTGCCTGATATAATGGGCTCTGATCATTGTCCTATAGGAATTGAAATGAAGTTTTAATGCCGAAAGAAACCAATTTATTAATTTTCAATATTTCGGCATCTTCTAATTCCTTACATTTACTCGTTTCATTTTTTAAAATAGAAAGAAGTTTCAATGTTACAAAAAAATATTGAAGTTATGGCTCCGGTTGGTTCTTGGGAAGCCTTAAGTGCTGCAATTAAAGCGGGATGTAATTCAATTTATTTTGGTGTTGAGCAGTTAAATATGCGCGCACGCTCATCAATAAATTTTACAGTTGAAGATTTAGCAAAAGTTGCACAAATCTGTAAAGAAAATAAAATCAAATCATACATTACTCTTAACACAACTTTGTATGATCATGATATTACGTTGATGAAAAGTATAATAGAGTCTGCAAAAAATAACGGAATTGATGCTGTAATTGTTTCCGATCATGCGGCAATGAGTTATGCAAAAAAAATAAATTATCCGGTTCATATTTCAACTCAATCAAATGTAAGTAATATTGAAACGGTAGAATTCTATGCAGATTATGCCGACGTTATTGTAATGGCTCGTGAATTAAGTTTACAACAAGTTGCATATATTGCAAATGAAATTGAAAGAAGAAATATTGTTGGTCCATCCGGAAATTTAATTGAAGTAGAAGTTTTTGCTCACGGAGCTTTATGTATGGCGGTTTCCGGAAAATGTTATTTAAGTCTGCACTCTCATAATTCATCGGCAAACCGCGGAGCTTGTATTCAAAATTGCAGAAGAGAATATACCGTTATTGATAAAGAAGAAGGAATTGAATTTGATATAGATAACGAATACATAATGAGCGCTAAAGATTTGGCAACAATTGATTTTCTTGATAAAGTTTTAAATGCCGGTGTAAAGGTTTTAAAAATTGAAGGTCGCGGAAGAGCCGCAGATTATGTTTACACAACGGTTAAATGTTACCGCGAAGCTGTTGATTCAATTTTAGAAGGAACTTACACAAAAGAAAAAATTGAAGATTGGAAAACCAGATTGGCAACTGTTTACAACCGCGGCTTCTGGGATGGTTATTATCTTGGAAGAAAAATGGGAGAATGGAGCAATGCGTATGGATCAAAAGCAACTACTAAGAAAATTTATCTGGCTAAAGGAATAAAATATTTTTCTAAAATTAATGTTGCTGAGTTTTTGCTTGAAGCTCATTCTTTGAAAAAAGGTGATAATATTTTAATTACCGGACCAACAACCGGAGTAATTGAAACTTCGGTCGATGAAATTCGTGTTGATGATAAAGTTGTTGATGAAGTAAAACAAGGTGAAAACTTCTCAATAAAAATTGATGAATTGATTAGACCATCGGATAAATTATATAAAGTTGTAGAAAGTTAATTTTTTAGATTTGAGAAAACCTTAATTAGCGTTTCATAATCTTAATCATACTCTTAATCTTAATCTGGATTGTATTGAAAGAAAATATAAAAAAGAGTAAGATTATGATTAAGAAAAAGATTAAGAAAAATTTATGATTTCCATTTCATATTTCAGAAATAAATGTATTGGCTGCAATGCTTGTGTTGAAGCAGATCCAAATCGATGGCGTGTATCTAAGAAAGACGGTAAATGTAATTTAATTGGCAGCAAAGAAAAAAAAGGAATTTATACTATTCTAGTTAGCAATGAAGAAAAGGATTCGGTTAAAGCAGCATCAAAAAATTGCCCAGCAAAAATTATTAAATTTACGGTTAAATAATTAATCACAAAGTCATTCTCGAATGTTTTAATCGGAAATCTATAATTTACTAACTGGATTCCCTCTTTCGAGGGAATGACAAATTAAAAATATCATGAAACAAAAAGTAATCAACAAACAAAATAACTCTAAAATGTGTTTCGTCTGCGGAATGGAAAATCACATTGGATTAAAAGCATCGTTTTATGAAATGGAAAACAACGAACTTGTTGCCACTTTTACACCTTGCGAATTACATCAAAGTTATCCCGGAAGACTTCACGGCGGAATTGCTTCAACAATTTTGGATGAAGCTATCGGTCGCGCAATTCTTATGAAAGATGAAAATATGTGGGGTGTAACTTTGGAGCTTAATGTAAAATTTAAAAAACCGGTTCCGTATGATGAAGAGCTAAAAGTTATCTGCAAAATTACAAATGAAACATCAAGAACTTTTGAAGGCGAAGGCAGAATTGTTTTACCCAATGGTGATATTGCCGTTGTTGCCGAAGGAAAATATTTCAAAATGCACGTTGATAAAATTACCGATATTGATTTTACTGCCGATCAGTGGTTTAATGTAAAAGATGAAAAAGATCCAAAGGAAATTGAGATAATTTAAAAATTTTTTATGGTATTTTTGTTTTTAATTTTACCAAAAGGTGTGAGAATGAAACATCCCTTTGCGCATGTGCTGATCCTTTTTTTATTCCCATTATATTTTGCTTCTGCCCAAATTAAAAATGATTCTATCGGAATTTTTGAAAACAACTGCGATGTTGGAAATGTTTTAGTAGCCGGATCTGCCGTTTTTAATTCAGATAAAAATTCTTACAAAATAAGCGGAAGCGGTGAAAATATGTGGTTTGATAAAGATGCATTTCACTATGTTTGGAAAACAATCTCCGGAAATTTTTCGCTTTCTTCAGAAATAAATTGGATTGGTACCGGCACAAATCCGCATAGAAAAGCTGGAATAATAATTAGACAAAATTTAAATGCCGGTTCTGCATACATTGACGCTGTAATTCACGGCGACGGATTAACCTCCATTCAATATCGTGAAACAGAAACCGGAACAACTCGAGAAATCCAATCAAATATAAAATTGCCAAATAAAATTAAACTAGAAAAAATTGGAAATGATGTACACTTGTCAAATTCAGAAAATGATAAAGATTTTCAATATTCCGGGTGTAGTTTCAAAATTAATTTCGATGAACCTTTTTATGTTGGAATTGGAGTTTGTTCACATGATGAAAATATTCTTGAGACTGCAATATTCTCAAATGTTGAACTCAAAACATTTAGTCAAATTGCCGATGGAGAAGAAATGTTAGAAAGCTCATTAGAAACAATCAATATTGATTCGAAAGATAGAAAAGTAATTTATCATACAAAAAATCATATTGAGGCGCCTAATTGGTCTTTGGATGGAAAATATTTTATTTTCAATAGTAATGGATTGCTGTACAAACTTTCGTCAACCGGTGGAACTCCAGAAAAAATAAATACAGACTTTGCAATTCGATGTAATAACGATCATGGTCTTTCACCGGATAATAGTCAAATAGTAATTAGTGATCAATCCGAACAAGATGGAAAATCTAGAATTTATACTTTACCCGCAATTGGTGGAACTCCGAAATTAATTACAAAAAATGCACCGAGTTATTGGCATGGCTGGTCTCCAGATGGAAACACTTTAGTTTATTGTGCAGAAAGAAATGGAGAGTATGATGTTTATTCGGTTTCGATAAATGGCGGAGACGAAACCCGACTTACGGATGCAAAGGGATTGGACGACGGTCCGGAATATTCACCGGATGGAAAATTTATTTATTTTAATTCTGTAAGAACCGGAAAAATGCAAATTTGGCGAATGAATTCCGATGGAAGCGAACAAACTCAAATTACAAATGATGAATTCAACAATTGGTTTCCCCATCCTTCGCCTGATGGAAAATGGATTGTTTTTTTAACTTATGAAAAGGATGTTGATGGACATCCGGCAAATAAAGATGTTATGTTAAGACTAATGTCTCTTGAAACCGGAGAAATTCAAATTCATACAAAATTATTTGGCGGACAAGGAACTATAAATGTTCCGTCTTGGTCGCCCGATAGTAAGAATATTGCTTTTGTGAGTTATAGAATAACTTGGTATTAACAATTTTAGAATTGGTATAAAATGTCAATCAGACCATATGTTTTATCAGAACTTAATTGGAAAACTGTTAAAGAATCAGAATACAAAGTTGCTATTCTGCCGTGGGGCGCAACCGAAGCCCACAATTATCATCTTCCTTATTCAACAGATTCATATCAAAGTGAATATATTGCAATTGAATCTGCAAAAATTGCTTCCGAAAAAGGAGCGAAAGTAATTGTGCTTCCAAATATTCCATTTGGAGTAAATACTTCGCAGCTTGGAATTAAGCTAACAATAAACATGAATCCATCAACACAAATATTTTTGCTGAAAGACATTGTTGATTCTTTAGTCAAACACAATATTGAAAAGTTGGTAATTTTAAACGGACACGGCGGAAATGATTTTAAACCGGCAATTAGAGAATTACAGAATGTTTTTCCAAATGTTTTTATTGCACAAATAAATTGGTTTCAAATTTTAAATTATTCAAATTATTTTGAAGAATCCGGCGAACACGCAGATGAAATGGAAACAAGTAATATGCTCGCAATCAGACCGGATTTGGTTTTGCCGCTTAACGAAGCCGGTGATGGAAAGTTAAATAAATTTACCGTTGCTGGATTTAACGAAGGCTGGGCTTGGGCTCCAAGACTTTGGCACAAAGCTACCAATGATACCGGAATAGGAAATCCCAGAAAAGCCTCTGCAGAAAAGGGTAAAAAATATTTGAATGATGTTGTTAAAAAAATTGCAGAAACTTTTATTGAGCTTTCTGATATTAATATTGATGAAATTTATGAGTAACCCTTTTTGATAACAATTTAATAAAATTAATTTCACATCTTTTTAATATTTCAGTAAAAATAAATTTGTATCTTCTTTTATTAAAATCATATTTGTTTAAAATTTTGCATGGACAATCGATGAGCATTTTATATAAATCTAAATTTTTAATAATATATTTTATTTTATTAAGCTTAAATATTTTTGCTCAAAAACCGGCAAGAACAGATGCTTTGGTTTCATTTGCAAATAATGGAGCTCCGGAAAATATAATTTTAACTTGGAAAGGAAATACGGCAACGACGCAAGCCGTAACTTGGAGAACCGATTCGAGTGTTGATTCCGGATTCGCAGAAATTGCTTTAGCTGATGCATCGCCAGATTTTCTTCAATCTGCAATAAAATATTTAGCAAATACAGACACTCTCACAGCGGAAACCGGATTGAAATATTATCACTCGGTAAATTTTGAAAATTTAAATCCAAACACTTTGTATGCATACCGAGTTGGAAAAAATGAACATTGGAGCGAATGGTTTCACTTCAGAACTGCTTCCGTGGGAAACGAACTTTTCAGTTTTATTTATTTTGGCGATGCACAGAATAATATACTCTCGCTTTGGTCAAGAGCAATTCGGTCCGCATATTCAGAAGCACCAAAAGCAAAGTTTATGATTCATGCCGGTGATTTAATAAACCGCGCTAACGATGACAGCGGATGGAGAGAATGGTTTGATGCCGGTGATTGGATTCATGCAATGGTTCCATCAATTCCTACTCCAGGAAATCACGAATATGCAAAAGATGATTTGGGTAATAGATTTTTAAGTAAGTTTTGGAAACCTCAATTTACACTTCCGGAAAACGGTGTTGCCGGTTTGGAAGAATCAAACTATTACGTCGATTATCAAAACGTAAGAATTATTAGTTTAAATTCTAACGAAAAACATGAAGAACAGGTTGCTTGGTTAGATAATATTTTAAAATATAATATGCACAAGTGGGTTGTTATAACTTATCACCATCCTTTGTATTCCGGCGGAAGCGGAAGGGACAACAAAGAATTGCGTGATTTGTGGAAACCTATTTTCGATAAGTGTAAAGTTGATATTGCGTTGCAAGGACATGATCACACTTACGCACGCGGAAGAAATTTAACAACCGGTGTAAATTTAAAAGATAATGACGGCGGTACAATGTATGTCGTTTCAGTCAGTGGTCCAAAAATGTATAAAATAACTGATGACAGATGGATGGATCGTGCGGCGCAAAACACTCAATTATTTCAAATAATTAGTATTGATGGAGACACACTAAATTATAAGGCAATTACCGTTACCGGAAAAGTTTATGATGAATTTGATTTGGTGAAACAAAAAAACAAACCGAATTTATTAATTGATAAAAATCCCGGTCCACCCGAAAGAGATTTTAATTCTAGAGATTAAATAAAGCACAATCTAAAATAATTTAATTAACAATCGTGATTATTTAATATGGCAGGTAAGACATAATTTACTTTTTTCATTTGAAATGAGTAACATTTTTGTATCAGACCTTGTTTCGTGTGGATTATGACAAGAGATACATTCCATTTTTCCATCAATCAGCAAATCGTTCCTAATTGTATTTCCTAATCCGGATGGTGTGGTTTCGGGAATATAAAGTTCTCTATCTTTTTGAGCAAGTAAAAAATCATAAGTAAATGAAATAGGATGATTGTAATTCATTCCTGATCTTACAATATTATAGGATTCATTGGTTATTCCGCTATTATCATCGGATGCAATTGTTCCATCGTGACAACTTAAACACATTTTTGAAATGTTGCTTGGCTGGCCCACATTTGCATCTAACGAGCTGCTTTCATATGGAATATAATATTCCTCAATTAAATTATTTATCCATAATGGTGTAAATGGATTCTCATTAATATTATTTTGATTTACGTGACATATTTGGCAGTTGTTTTTGAGATTGGAATGAAAATTATTTTCTGTAAAATATTTTTGCGTTGTGGAAATTATAAAAATAATTGTAATTAAAATTCTAAAATTACTCATTGATGAACTATTTTCTGTTTTTAAATATTATCGCATAGAACCTCCTTTTATTTTAGATGATTACTAAAATAAATATTTAAAATAAAAAGCACCAAGTGTGGTCGGTGCTTTTTAAACTTACTGACTAAAATTAATACTTACTTTCGTGAGTATGAGAATTGTGCGTGGCAACCAGGAAGACATGATCCGCCTATTTCGGAAACTTTATAATTTATAGGCATTTGCCAATTTCCAAAGTAAACAAAATTTCCTAGAATATGCTGATTGTCTGCTCCATGCATGTCGTGACAGCTTTGGCAACTAATTGACTTTTTCTTCATTACATGAACGTAATGCAAATTTTGAGTCCCATTACGAAAATTAGTTTCGTTGGTAATCATTTGACTGTTTAACATTTTTGAATCGTGACAATTAAAACACAGCTCAAAGGATTCTTTTTTAGGAACAGTATAATTACCCTTTGGAAATTTTGCAGATAGCAAACTTGTATTTGGTGAAACATGGTGCAAGTGGCAATCATCACACTTACCGTTAATTAATGGTTTGTGTAAATATTTTTTGCTCATCGTTCCTAGAATATCAATATATTTTTCCTTGTTTTTTGTATTCTCACTATGGCATCTAAAACATAACGCTGGCTGCTCTTCAAGTAATAGTTTACTAATTTCACCAGCGTGTGGTGTATGACATGATATACATTGCCCATCTTGTTTCAAAGGATCGTGAATAATTTTTGCTGCGGAAATTTCCACTTCAACATTTTTATGACAGCCAAAACATAAATCATTTTTTCCGCTAACTAATAAGTAATTTGAGGAAGATGAATGCGGTAAGTGACAATCTAAACACCCTTCTTCATAGACCGGATGTACGTTTGCAGATTTTAAAAACTCCTCTTTTTCCTGATGACATTGAAAACATAATTCGGGATCTTCTTTTACTAACAGATTTTTAAAATCCGATTGGTGTGATATGTGACAGCTTGAACATTGATGACTTACAAACGGACCATGAACAAACTTATGCTCTTTGTTTTCTAATTTGTGACATTTACCGCATGTTTCATGCTGCGTATTTCCTATTAGAATTCCTTTTAATTCTGAGCTATGCGGCGAATGACAAGAAAGACATTTTCCTTCGTTATACGGTGTGTGAACTATTTTTTTTATTATTTCTATTTTATGGCACATTTTACATAGATTTTCATCTTCTTCAACAAGATCAAATTCGTTTCCAATTTGGGTTGGATGATCTCCTTTTACTTTTTCATGACAAGTTAAACATCCTTCTTTAATTGGTGAATGAACATATTGCTTAGTTAAAAAATTGTTGTGACATTCTGCATTTGTACAATTTGTAACGTTTGACTTTTCTTGTGAAAATATTATTTGTGTGATCAAAAAAAATATTACTATTAAAAATTCAGTATTAAGTTTTTTCACTTTTAATCTCCTTAAAATTTGCGTTGTAATCTTATAAATCCGCCAATATAGTTTATTTTTTCTTCTATGAAGTTTCGATTATAGCTTTCTGCACCAAATGAAAAATAAAACTCTCTATAATTGAATATTAATTCACCTCTAAAAATTCCCAAATCTAAATTCATTCCCCTACCTTTTTGTACTCTATGGTTTGTCTCTAACTTCAGATCTAAATTTGATGTCAGTCTATAATTTATCATACTGTTTATATCGTGAAATTCCTGTTCACTTTTATCTTCTAATAATTCGACAAATTTTAAATTTCCAGTTATGTTTAAACTTAAGTTATCGAATAACTTTGAACCTGCTCTTAAGTAATATCTTTTGGATTTTAAGGGAACTATATTGCTTTCGTAATTATCCAATTCAAATCCGGCAGTTATAAATCTGTAGTTTATTTTAATTCCAAAAACTTTTTGCGAAGTGATTTTTAAAATGTTTGCATAAGTGGTATTAATGTTATAATAATCATTACTTAATAACCGAAAGTAAAACTCAAACAAATTTTCAAATAAACTTATACTTGAATAAAACGTACTTGAATATGAATCATACTTGTATGATGGTTGTGCTTCTGCTCGATAATCTACAAAAACTTCAGATCCGTCTTCTATTAAACCTCCAGGTAGTCTTTGAACTTCCAGAAAATTATCTCTTCTAATTAATATATAATCAATATTTTCTCTATAAATAATATCGTTAGTTAAACTTTTGATAATTATACTATTTATCTCTATAAACGGATTTGAAAGTATTGTAATTTCCGTATTCGTTAAAACTATTTTTTCGTTTAATATTAATAAATTATTCTCAATATTTTTCTTTTCAACGTTTTGCTTACTATAGTTGTACGAGAGCGTTAAAATTCCTTTAGAAATTTTTTTGCTATATAAAACTCCGCCACCATAATTATTAAATTGTTCATTAGAAAAGGATTGATTGTTTCGTATGTTTTCAAAAAAGATATGTGACTTAACACTTTTAAAAAGTTCGTGTTCTAAACGAAAATTTATGTTTTGCTGGGAATTTATAAACTCTGTACTAACCATTTTATTATAATTAAAATTTCCCAAAAACTTTAATTTTTTTTCTAAAAAGTATAAACCGCTTTCTGCCAATTGATATTTTTCATAGTCGATATATCCTTGATTTTGTGAATAAAGAATGTTTGAAAATATTTTATTTTGGGCCGAAGAATCTAATTTAAGTACTGTGTTAAATGTAAAAGTGGAAATGTTACTGCTAATCTTATGTAAATTCGAGTATTCGTTTTTATAACTATCAAATGAAGCTGTTAATTTATTTTCATCCATTTTAGAAAATTCAAAACTTGAGTTAAGTTTAATGTTGGTTCTATCGTTTAAGTATTTTCTATTTGTTCTTAATTCAGTCTGACTCATTTTATTATCTTGAAAACTCAAGTTTATTGGAGCAACTTTGTTTCTGTAATTAAAAGTTCCACCATAGGAAAAATTGTTGGATTCTAAATCCGTAGTATATTCGCGGTTAGTAAAAATGTGGCTATACTGAGAAAAGGCCGAGAGATTTATTGGCAGTGATTGTAAAAATCTAACGTTTCCTCTTACGCTTTCTCCAATTACAATATCTGTACGGTCCGGAATTACTAAGTAAATATTTTTTCTCGTTCCGGGATTAAATTGAAAGTTTGTTTCTAATGTTAGAAGATTTGGGTGATAAAAATAACTCTGTGTGTTTAATATTAATTGTCCCGTAATGGTTGAGTTTTTTAATTTATCTTTGTAGGAATTTCTTAAAAAAATATTTTGATATTTATATTCGCCTTCTGTTCCAATTAAACCATTCATCATTTGTATATCCCAAAATCTAATTGGATAGTTGTTCTGCTGGCTATTTGCATTGACTGCCGTAATTAAATATAAAGTAGTAATTAACAATATTTGATGTTTGTAATTCATTAATCATTTAGTAAGTAAAAATCTATCCTTTCCACTATGTGGATCGTGGCAATCTAAACACTGATATTCATCTGTAGCAAAATGGTGCTTGTTTTCATAAACGTATGTTGATTCATGACAATGCAGACAAAGATTTCTGCCGGTTCTTATAAGCAGAAATTTGTTCTCTGCAAAATGAGGACTATGACAAACTTTACAGTTTCCCATTGCAACCGGACCGTGTAGAGAGGGATTTTTTTGTGAGTAATTTTCATGGCACTTATAACATAAATTTGGAACTGCCAACACCAACTGATTACTTAATTCTAAATTATGACAATCTTTGCACAATCTATTTTTAAATGGCGGATGATAGATGTATGTTTTTTCTATAACATTGTTTTTTTGAGTTTTAAATTCAACGGTTTGTTTTACTTTTAATGAGTCAGTTTTTTCTTTTGGTTTTTCATTAGGATCATTTACTCCATCAAAGAATGTAGAAAGTATTTGATAATTTGTACTTGACGAACAAGAATACGAAAGTAGAATTATTAAAAATAGTATTATAAGTTTTTTTCTATTTTTTTTTTCTGCTGCCATTCTATTATTGCTGTGCCTAAGCTCTATTTTTATTTGGTTTCTACAAATCCATAAATATTTATTTTATTAGGACCATATTGATTTGTTACAAGTATTAAGTATTTTAAATTGAATCTATTATGCACGTATTTTTGGAAGTATTCCAAATTTTCATAATCTATTATTACTTTTGCCGGAAGCCACATATCTCCAGCCTCCTTGTAGCTTCCGCCAAAAAACATTAATAATTTCCCTTCCTTATTAAATATTTGAACGTTTTCAAATCCGGCATCTACTACATATAAATTGTTTTCTTTATCAACCGCGATTCCTTTCTGTCTTACAAATTGCCCTAAGTTTCTTCCATAGCTGCCTATTTTTCTTAGATAATTTCCGTTTGTATCATAGACTTTAATGTTAAAGTCGCCAAAATCACTAACATAAACTTCTTTATCTGTAACAAATAAATTTGTCGGTGAAAGTAATTTTGAAAGTGAGTCCGTGGTTGTTTTAGGAAATGAATTCATATAAGTGAAATCCTTTTTGTTATATAATACAACTTTGTTATTCATCAAATCGGTAACCCAAATTATATTCTCTTTTACAAATATATCCGTCGGCTTTATTTGTTCTTCTAATCCAAAACAATTCAAATAATTTCTGTTTTCATCAAACACAACTATTTGCTGTCTTTCCGAATCGGCTATATAAATAAATCCTTCTCCATCCACAAAACAGTTAATTGGTTTTTTAAGTTCTCCAAATCCTTTGGGAATAAAGTATTCAAATGTTGAATTCTTTAAATCAATAATTACAAGTCCGCCAAGCATAGTATCGCAGATATAAATAATTCCTTTTCGAATTGATATGCCATATGGTTTAATAATGGTTCTTTCTTCTTTTTTTCCAATAATTGATTCTAAAAATTCAGATTGCCCGGTTTCAATATCGTTTGAGGTACTAATAGAAGTTAAATATTGAATTCTTGTCGTTTCCGGTGGTGGAGGATATAAAACCAAAGTTTTTTGTTGTGTAATTTCCTTTGTTGCTGAACAGCTTAAACTAATCATTAACAGAATACAGAAACGGCTTATTAACGGAATTGTTTTCATAATTAATCGTATTATAAATTGAGATACAATTTCTTTAACAAAAAAGAAGGCGACATGAAAATCGCCTTCTTTTAATTTATCCAAAACTTAAAGATTATTTATCGTGGCATGTTAAACAAAGGGCACTTCCGCTGTTTCCTTTTAACAATAATTTTGATATTCCCGAACCATTGTGTACATCATGACAACTGCTGCATTGCATTTTACTATTTTCAAGCATATCTGCATGAATGGTTCCGCCTAAACCGGAATTTGCGACGGTTGGATTAAATAACTCGCCATCATTAGTAGCCAGACTCGCATCATAAATAAAAGAAATTGGATGATCGTTGCTAAGATTATCACCTAAATTATCATTCCCGACCAAAGGCGTTTCTGTGCTGGTGTGTCCTCCATAGTTGTCAACGGCAATGGTTCCATCGTGGCAGCTTAAACATAATTTTGACGAACCGTCTGGTTGACCTACTGTAGCATCCATTGATATTGTGTTTGAATAGGTCGTATATGCGGCTGCAGATAACTCATGATTCCACAGTGGAGTCATGCCTGGTTCGTTATTATGAGGAGCGTGGCAAGGTAAACATATTTGACCATTGCTCCATCCTTCTCCAGAAAAATCATGAACAGATCCGGTAATTTGTCCATAATTTAAATTACATACTATAAAAAATACGATAAATAAAATTGTGTTTCGGGTTTTCATTTTTCCCCCGCTAAAATATTATTTAAATAATTTTGGATAATAAAAGATTAAGTTTTTCTATGATAACAATAAAACTTAGTATTTAATTATTAGTGTAATATTAATGAATTACGTGTGCTGGCGGAATAACCCAAAGGGTATAATTTTACATACCCCAAAAGGAGTATGTGGGTTAAATTATTTGATGTGTATATGCATAACTTACTACTTCGGTAAAATTTTTTAATTCTAATTTATGAATTATGTTTTTTCTATGTTTAATTACAGTAAGTTCGCTTAAATATAATTTTGCAGCTATTTCTTTACTTGTTAATCCGGTAGCAGCTAATTTGATTATTTCAATCTGTCTTTTGGTTAGAATTAATTCTTTGATGCTGTTTTCCTCATCAAGTTTTCCTTTGGCTGCAATATGATTTAATATTTTGTTTTTAATTTGCTCATTAAAGTATCTTTCACCAGAATATACTATTTCAATAGCTTTTAATAATTCCCTAATACTTGAATCTTTATAAACAAATCCGTTAATATTACTTTTAAAAGCATCAAAAACATATAATTCGTTATCAAGCATTGTAAGTATTAGAATTTTTATTGAATTTTTTATCCTTTTAATTTCCTTGGCAGTACTTAAACCGTCCTTTCCCGGTAAATTTATGTCCATTAAAACCACATCGGGATTTTTATATAATATTTGCTCAATTGCATCAACACTATTTCCAGCTTCTCCAATAACAAACATATTTTCTTCTGAATTTAATGCCAGCTTTAAACTGTCCCTCACTATAACGTGATCATCAACAAGAAATATTTTAATTTTGTTCATTGCTTTTTTCAATCCTTGGTAGTTCAATAAATATTTTTGTTCCGTTATGAAGAGATGTTTCTATTTCCAAATTCCCTCCCAATATTTTTGCTCTTTCGCTCATTGAAATTAAACCATATTTTTTTGATTCGCCAAAAGTTTGTTCTAAATTAAATCCTATTCCATCATCTTGAATAACGCACAGAATTTGTTTTTCGAAAAAAGTAATACTGCTTTTAACAAAATTGGCTTTTGCGTGTTTTGTAATATTACTAAACGCTTCTTGGAAAATTCTATAAATTCCCAATTCTATTTCTTTCTTAAGCT
>JBGSKB010000269.1:0-1558 GCA_041741395.1 Melioribacteraceae bacterium | reverse complement strand
TTAAAAGAACTTGCTAAGGATGACATAAGTGCTGCAAAAAATCCGGCAATTACTAAACCTTTTATTCCTGCAGGTAATAAGTTGCCTGAAAGAAGCATTGAATAAGCAAAATCCCCTTTTACTTCGGGATATAATACTGCTGCTATTAAACCAGGAAAAATGAGAAAAAAAATTGGAAATATTTTAAAAACAGCAGCCAACATTGTTCCTTTTTTTGCATCCTCAATTCCTTTTGCTGCAAGAACTCTTTGAACAATATATTGATCTGCGCACCAATACCAAATTCCAATAATTGGGGCACCTAATAAAATTCCAATCCATGGAACATTTGGATCTGTTGTGGATTTAAAAATGCTAAAGTACTCGGCAGGAAGTTTATCGACCAATTGACCAAAACCGCCAACTTCAATTAATCCAAATACTGAAAGTAAGACTGCGCCAAGAATTAACATAATTGATTGAAATACTTGTGTAAATGCTACCGAAGTTAATCCGCCGATAACTGTATATAATCCGGTAATGAAAACTATAATTATAGTTGATGTAAACATATCCCAACCTAAAACTTGCTTTAGCACAAAAGTTCCGGCTAAAAGTGTAACTCCAATTTTTGTAAAAATATAGGAGAGAATAGATACGATGGTTAGATAAAATCTACTTTTGTTATCAAACCTTTTTCCAAAGAACTGAGGAACTGTAAAAATATTTGCTCTAAGAAATATTGGTGCAAATAACCATCCAAGCAAGAAAAGAATAATTACTGCAAGCCATTCAAAATAACCAACCGATAAACCATGGATTGAACCGGCTCCGGCTAATCCTACAAAATGTTCGCTTGAAATATTTGTTGCAAAAAGAGATGTGCCAATAACTATCCAGCTTAAATTTTTTCCAGCTAAAAAATACTGGGAAATGGAATTACCCTTTGATCTACCAGTGTACAGACCAATTCCAAGTACAATTAAAAAATAAGTCAGAAGTATTAAATTATCAAAAGTATTGAGATTACCGCTCAAGGGTCCTCGTCCCTTTAGTTGGCAGAATATCCTATATGTATCGCACAAACTATGCCATTAAAAGAAACATCGGAATATTGACTTAAACTCTACAAATAATTTTTTTGAACTGAAATTGCTTATTATTTCAATAACCTGTAGTTATTATTTTAATAAGGGATTTTTCTAAATCTACAAATATTTTTTAAACAGTTTTATTTTAGCAAAGAAATTTTTATGGTTTTCTGAATTTCTTTTGAATTCCCTTGAACCGCATTCAATCTACAAAAATAAATTCCCGAAGATAAATTTCCGGCGTAAATATTAAACTTGTGATTTCCTTTCTCAATTGTTGAATCTACTAAAACGCTAACTTCTTGACCAATAATATTAAATAACGAAATTCTAATTTTACTTGTTTGAGGAACAGAATATTCAATAACTGTATTTGGATTAAATGGATTTGGATAATTTTGTTTTAATTCAAAAGCTTTGGGGATTTCTAAGTTAATATCATTTACTTTTATATCTGTTAAAACTCCTTCTTTATCAAAATACGGGTA
>JBGSKB010000268.1:0-11381 GCA_041741395.1 Melioribacteraceae bacterium | reverse complement strand
TTTTCTTTTTCTCGTAACTCTTCAAACTTAAAATTCTTTAGCGCATTTAAGTTTTTAATTTCTTTTATTGTAAACATGTAAATGACAAGCAGCGGAGCTATTGTAAAGACAACAACAAAAATATTCTTAAAAAAGCTGCTTCTTTTTTTTGTTATATTTTTTGAGCTGCTCTTAATTTTGCACTCCTTGATCTTGGATTATTTTTAATTTCAATATCACTTGCAATAATTGGTTTTCTTGTTACAATTTGTAATCTGCTTTTTTTTTCGCAGACACAAACCGGTACTTCGGGCGGACAAATACAGCTTAATGATTCATACTTAAAAAAATCTTTTACAATTCTATCTTCTAAAGAATGATAAGAAAGAATTTCAATTCTTCCGCCTTCGTTCAATAATTCAACTGACTTTTCTAAAAATAATTTTAACTCATCCAATTCGTTGTTAACATAAATTCTTAGCGCTTGAAAAACTCTTGATAATGTTTTATTTAAATTTTTTACCGGTACAATTTTTTGTATAATTTCTTTTAGTTGAGTTGTGGTTTTAATAAACTTTTTTTTTCTTTCTACTAAAATTTGTCTTGCAATTTTTCTTGAATTTCTCTCTTCACCATATTTATAAATTACATCGGCAATTTCATCAGCTTCTGCCGAATTGATAAATTTATATGCCGGTTCACCAATTGACTTATTCATACGTAAATCTAGATCTGCTTCTTCCCTATATGTGAAACCAGATTCAACATTATCAAATTGAAATGATGAAACTCCTAAATCAGCAAAGATTCCATCATAGCCAATTATTCCTTCCATGAGAGAAATATTTTTTATTTCAGTAAAACTCGAATTGTAAATTGTAACTCTGTTTTCTCCTAAAAATAAATTTTCACAATAATTAATTGCTGCAACATCTTTATCTGTTGCAATAATTTTTGAATTACTATCAAGTTGTTTTAAAAAATTTGAAGAATGTCCGCCAAATCCAAGAGTGCCGTCAAAGTAAGTGCCTGAAAGATTTTTCAATAAAAGTTCTGTTGTTTCATTCAACATAACCGGCACATGATAGGTCATACGTCAAGCACCCATAACTTTTCTAGCTATTTCTTCAAAGGATAGCTCACTGGATTTTAAATAATCTTCGTAGATTTTTGGATTCCAAATTTCGATTCGTTTAATTGCACCAAGTATAAGAACATCTTTATCAATTTGAGCATATTCAATTAAATTTTTTGGAATTAGTAATCTTGCTTGAGTATCAAGTTTATCTTCAGCTGCTTGCTGTAAAAACATTCTAAGAAAAAGGGCATCGTTGGGTTCAAAACTGTTTAAATTTTTCAATTTTTCATTAACAAGTTCTTCCCAAAGATTCATTGGATAAATTTCAATACATTTTGCAGTTCCTCTTGTCATCACAAAAGAATCATTTGCTTTTGGATCAATAAATTTCCTCAATTTAGCGGGAATGCTAGCTCTTCCTTTTGAGTCAATTGAGTAATTAAAACTGCCTAAAAACATTTACCTATCCTATTATTTGGGAATATTAAACACTTTTACCCACTACGTGAAAAATAATGCTTTTATAATTCAAAAGTCAAGGTTTTTTTACCACTTTATTAATATTTTAATAAATAATAATGATTAAAAAAATTGTACTTTGAAAGTGAAATTGAACTTAAGATTTATAATTTGGAGGATAATATTTAATTAACCAGCAATTGATCAATAAGGAAAAAATCTGAATTTTATGTAGGATAAAATACTACAAGAGGTTTCTAGAATTTCTTAAAATTCTAAAATATTTAAACAGAAAAAAACTTTCTAAATAGTTCTTGATTTTCAAAAACAATACATAGATAACACTGATTTAAATGATTTTCGCAAAATTAATTGTTATCAAAATTATTATTGGAATGACAATAGGAATAAAATAATTTTCACCGATTTTATAAATAAGGTCTCAAAATTTATTAAAATCTCACTCCGATTGTAAAATATTTAGATTTACGATAACTCCAATATGAAACGATAAGAAATCAGTTTTTGATTTCTGCATTTCAAAAATTGGATTCCCATCATTATCAATAGCAATTAAACTTTCTTCCGTAAGATATTCAGCTTCGGTTCCATATAAATATCGTGCTTTAAAATCCAAGTAAATAGCATCAACATTTTCTAATTCACCGGTTATTTTAACAAGTAAACCAACTCCCCCGCCGTAATTCCACGTGAAATCATCAAAGTTTGTCGTGCTGGCAATATCTTCATCTTCGTAATCACCTTTAACGGAAGACTGAGTAAAAATATATGATCCGCCGAATAACCCTTCAGCATAAGGTCGAATTGTTCCAAAGAATGGACTAATCTGCATCAAAACATGCAAATTTGCTAAACTATTTGTTCTGCTTAAATTTAAATAAACTCCGGGGAAACCAATCCATGGACGACGTTCATCAACTTGACCGTAAACTAAAAAACCAAGGTCAACACCAATTGTGTAAGGCATTTCATGAGTTGGTGTCCAAAAAGTTCCGTGTAATTGTCCGCCAAATCCCATTCTGTCAACATTTGATCTAAATTCACCTTGAGGATAACCAAACATAAAACTCAATCCAATTTGCTGTGAATTTATTTTTGCAACAAAAATAAAAATTATTATAAGTAAAATGTATTTTTTCATTTTTCCCCCAAATTATTAACCAAATAATTCAATCAATATTTTTGATTAAAGAAATATTCTACTGAAATTAAAAATAATTTAGATAATTTTTATAGTTTCCAGCCTTCTCTAAATTCAGTTTGAACAAGTTTGTTAGCTAATTCATTATTCGTAAACTTCATTTCACTGCCGTTCCATTCAAGTACTTGATCTTTTACTTGAATTGCAATCATACCTAAAAGTACCATTTCAGTTAAAGGACCGCCATTATTAAAATTTGAACTTGCCGGAATTCCATTTATACCTTCTTTGCAAGCACGAATCCAATCACCTTCATGACTATCATTAATTCTTGCTATTGTTTTGGGAGGACGTTTATATTCTTGCATTTTTGTTTCCGGAATTAATCTTAAACCATCAGCACCATGAGATCCGTGAAGAAGAGTTCCTTTATCGCCAATTATTAAAGCCCCACTGCCGGGAAGTTTTCTGCCAATTTCTAATTCATCGGGAATTTCGGGAAAAAGTCTTCCATCATACCAAACTAATTTAATTGAATCTCTTTTGTTATTTGCCGGAAAATTATAACGGACAATTGATGCTCTGGGAAATGTTTGAGTTTCTTCTTCCTTTATCCAATGAGTTGAAGTTGCTTGAAGTTTATCAGGCGATCCCAAATCAAGAGCATAAAAAGCCGGATCTAAAATATGGCATCCCATATCACCTAAAGAGCCGGTTCCAAAATCCAGCCAAGCCCGCCATTTACCGGGATGATAATCCGGATGATAATCCCTATATTGTGCCGGTCCTAACCATAAATCCCAATTAAGTGTTTTCGGAATTGAAGGAGTATCAGATGGTTTTGCTTGAATTGCAAATGTTGACCACGGATCACCGCCAACGGGTCTATCTGTCCAAGCGTGAACTTCGCGTACTTTTCCAATAATTCCATCATTAATCCATTCTTTTAATAATCTTATATGTTCAGATGAATGCCCTTGATTTCCCATTTGAGTTTGAACTTTATAATATTTTGCTGCTTCGGTAATTTTTCGTGTTTCGTAAATTGTATGTGTTAATGGTTTCTGGCAAAACACATGTTTTCCTTCTTGCATTGCAGCCATTGTTATTACTGCGTGTGTGTGATCTGGTGTTGCAACAACTATTGCATCAATATCTTTTTGTTTTTCCAACATAATTCTAAAATCTGTATAAACCTTTGCATTTGGATATCTTTTAATTGTCTCGGCTGCATATTCACTATCAACATCGCAAAGTGCAACAATGTTTTCGTTTTCACAATTTCTTAAGTTGGCTCCTCCCATTCCTCCAATTCCCACAGCAGCAATATTTAATTTGTTGCTAGGAACGTTTGCTCCTCTTAAAGAAAACGGAATGTAATTAATCGCTAAAGTCGCCATTGTTGAACTTTTAATAAATGATCTTCTCGAAACTTTTTTCATAAGATTACCTTAATAATGTGTACTGTTTTTAAATTTAATTGTTAAAATTATTTCACAAACTTTTTTGATTATTCAAAACTAATTTAATACCTTCTTATCGATTAAAGTAAAAAAATACTTTATAATTGCCAAATATAATTTGAGTTTATAAATCTTTTTGATTTATTAACTAAATAAAATTAGTTGTTTTAAAAATGAATTAAGAAGTATATTCTAAAATTTTCAATTTATTGAAATAATTATTCTAAATTTAGCAATATTAAAATATTCTTATAATTAAATAAATTTTCTAATAAAAAAATTATGATTATGAATTCATACTTTAATGCTTCCAAAGTATCACAAACTGAAACTATAAACATAAACGGTAATATTGAAAATATTTTCCTTTTATTTGGTGCTTTTGAAGAAAGAAAATGGACTGAAGGTTGGAATCCGGTTTTAGTATTTCCGGAGACTGAAATTATTGAAGAAGGAACAACCTTTACAACTGAAGGACACGGAGAAGAGTTAGAATATCTTTGGAGAGTTTCAAAATATTACCCGGAACAATATCTTATTCAATATTTAGTTTCTACAGAAAACAGATATTGGACAATTACTGTTAAATGCAGCCCAATATCAGCGGATAAAACTTCCGCAGAAATCACATATACTTTTATTGGATTAAATGAGAAAGGAAACAAAATAAATAAGGAGTCTCTTCAAAGAATGTATGAAAATAAGTTAATAGATTGGGAACAAGAAATAAATAACTATCTTGAAAAATTATTAATTCCAAAATTTAAAAAATTGTAATCCGGTTAAATATTTGATAAAAGACTTATGACTAAATGAAATTAATTTTTTGGAACATCGGTGTTTAGGATTATGTAAAACATCTTTAAGAAATTTCTAAAAAAATATTTGTATCATTTCTATAATTAAAACATTACTAACATTAAAAATCATTCCTACAATGAAACAACGCATACTTGAAAACATTGACAATCCTAATTATCTCGAAAAACTATATCGAGAAAACAAACAGAATTTTTCCAAATCATTTGAAGAAATTTCTGATGATAACAATTCTGATTTAATAAGATTCTGGAAAATTCGCTTAGCACAAGAAACTGATACTGAATTTAAAGGATTTGTTAAACTTGATTTATTAGTCGTCATTATTCTTGCTTTAGTAACCGGAATATTGGCTAAACTCCCAAATATATTTTCTCAAATTGAAATTGAATTCTTTTCTACAAGGGATATGGCAATAATCGTTTTCAACGGACTCATCCTTTTTACTTTCTGGCAAAATAAAATTTTTGATAAAAAGAAAATTTTAACTTATGGTTTTATCTTACTTATTTTATTATTGTTTGTGAATTTATTACCAAATCAAAAAAGTGATTCAATCATTCTTGCTTTAATTCACACTCCATTATTCTTATGGTGTTTATTTGGTCTTACTTTTATTTCATTCGATTATAAAAATAATACCCGACGAATTGAATTCATTAAATTTAATGGCGAACTTCTAATAATGACTGGATTATTACTTCTTGCCGGAGGTTTACTTACTGGTATTACACTTGGATTATTTTCTGTAATAAATATGAATATTGAAAAGTTTTATACCGAGAATATTGCTTTAATCGGTGGAGTTGCCTCGCCTATTGCTGCTTACTATCTGATTGGACTTTATCCAAATATTACAAGCAAAATTGCTCCGGTAATTGCAAGGGTTTTCACTCCGTTTGTTTTGGTAACGCTCGTTATCTATTTAATTTCTATGATTTTCTCAAACAGCAAAATTCTTGAAGATAGAAATTTGTTATTGGTTTTTAATGTATTGCTTTTAGCTGTAATGGCGATAATAGTATTTTCTGTTTCCGAACTAGACAAATCAAAAGTAAAAAATATAAATGTTTTAATTTTATTTGCTTTAGCGGTTTTGGCAATTATAATAAATTCAATTGCTTTAGTTGCAATAATTACAAGATTTACAAGTGGAATAACTCCAAATAGAACAGTTGTTTTGGTTTCAAATATTTTGATATTTGTAAACTTAATATTAATTGCAAAGAATTTGTTTAAGTCATATTTCAAAATTAATCAGCTTGATTCAATAGAAAGTACCGTTGCAAAGTATTTGACAATCTATTTTGTTTATACAATTTTTGTGATATTTATTTTTCCATTTGTATTTGGATTTATATAAATATTAACCACCTAAGAGAAAAATTAATAAATTCAATTTGCGCAAAATGGAGAAATAATGCATTTCATGAAATTTTCAACAACTGATATTTTTAGAAAAAAATTCTTATTAATTCATATTCCATTCATAATGTTTTTTTTACAAATTAATGCTCAAACTATGACCGATCTCAAATTTGATGAAAATGGAAAATTCAAAATAATTCAGTTTACTGATATTCATTTTGATATTGAAAACCAGTCCGAAAGCGACAGTGTTATAAATAATATGACTAATATAATTGTCGATGAAAAACCAAATCTTGTTGTTTTAACCGGAGATATTGTTACATCTAAACCAGTTGAAAAAGCTTGGGAAAAAGTAACTGAGCCCATGCGAGTTGCTAAAATTCCTTGGGCAGTTGTGTTTGGTAATCATGATCACGAACACGGTTATACAAACAAAGAGATTATGGATTATCTTGTAACACTTCCAAATAATTATTCAGAATACGGACCGGAAAATATTTCCGGAATTGGAAATTATGTCCGACAAATTAAATCTTCCGATTCAGAAGAATTGAAAGCGATACTTTATTTTATGGATTCAAATGCCTATACCGGTGAAGAGAATAACGCCGAGCTGGGAGATTATGACTGGATTAAGTTTGATCAGATTCAATGGTATAGAGAACAAAGTAAAAATTATACACAAAAAAATGATATGGAGCCATTGCCGGCTTTGGCATTTTTTCATATTCCTTTACCCGAGTATGATTTAATTAAAAAATTTCCAACAACTGTTGGAGATAGAGATGAAGAAGTATGTTCTCCAAAAATAAATTCTGGAATGTATAATGCTTTTTTAGAATCCAAAGATGTGATGGGAATGTTTGTCGGACATGATCACGAAAATAATTATATCGGAACTTTGAATAATATTTGTCTTGCTTATGGCTGCAAAACCGGAAAAAATTCGTACGGCAAATTGGATAAAGGCGGAAGAGTAATTTTACTCTATGAAGACGAAAGAAAATTTGATACTTGGCTTCACACAATAAATGAATCGGTGAAGAACTTTGTTACTTATCCGGATTCATTTAGTAAATAATATTTGCATGAATTATAAGAAGTGATAAATGTTATATCATTTTAATGTTAGGAAAATTATTTAATAATTGGATATGAATTTTTTAGACCAAATTATTGATAAGTTTTTAATGGATTATTTTTAATGTGCTTAATTTATTCACTTTTGAAATTTAGTAAAACTGATATTTATACGTTAATAAAGAAATTGATTAAATCGTAATTTAGTACTAAATTAGAACTATAATTTAGACATATAGAAAGGCGTAATATGAGAAACATATCTGTTTCAAGTGACATTATTCCAGTAGGACAATTTAAATCTGGTTTGGCAAAATATTTAAAGGATTTACAAATACGTAAAAATTCTTTAATTATTACACAAAATGGAAAGCCAGCTGGTGTTTTAGTTTCTCCAAAAGAATTTGATGAATTAAGAGAAACAAAATTATTTATCGATTCAATTTCGCGAGGTTTAGCTGATTCAGAAAATGGCGAACTGTTAACAACTTCCCAATTAAGAACTGAACTGAAAAAGTATAGAGTTGAAAAATAAATATCAAAATTTCTTGGACAAAAGAATCACTTCTTAATCTTCAAGAAATTGAAGATTTCATTGCTCAAGATAATTCAAATGCTGCAATTAAATTTACTGATAAACTAATATCGCTTGTAGAAGACTTATTTGATTTTCCAGAAAAAGGAAGAATAGTCCCCGAATTATCAATTAGTCAAATAAGGGAAATATTACACAAAAATTATAGAATTGTATATTTAATCAAAAAAAACTCTATTGAGATTTTAACAGTGTTCGAAGGTCATAAATTACTTGACAAAGAAAATGTCGTAAATCATATTAAAAGTAATTAACACATAACAAAAAAATCCCCCGGAATAAAGAAATGATGCAAGGTGCTCTAACTTCGGTAGATAAGTTCGCTCACCAAAAAGAAGGCGGGCAAGCTCAGTTTGGTTTTGTGCGATATAAAACAAATTAATGAGTTTAATCTTAAATAAATTATTGAACATTGATGCTTATTTAATTCATAAGTCATTAAAAATTGACTTTTCGTGATATAAAAAAATCTATATTTTATATCATCTACAAATTATCAGAGGTATAAATGTTTAGTATTAAAAAAAATGGTTGCCTTATATTATTTGTGATTTTAACAAATCCCATATTTTCACAAAATAATAATTCAATAGAATTATCCGGCGGAGTCATTTTCCCTATGAGTTCATCAGATGGATTTACCGGAAATTTTCAATTTAATTATGCAATAACTGAAGATTTTTATTTATACTTATCAACCGGGTATTCAGAATGGAATAATTTTAGAATCTCTATAGATTATAGATATTCTGAAAATGAAAATACATTTTATCAACAGAAAAGATTTATTTCTTCTGTTTCCGCGGATAATCATATTAATATTCCGTTTTATCTTGGTACAAAATTAAACTTTAGGACAAATAAACTATTTACTTCATTTATGAATTTTGAGTTAGGTTATTCTTACTTTAGTTTTAATAGCTATAATAAATGGGATCCGGTTTATTCGAATTCAGGTGAGGTAATAAATTATATACCAGATGAAATTACCAAGATAAAAAATAAAGAACATTTGTTTGGAATAGCTATTGGATTAGGTGCCTCAATACCAATGACAAAAGATTTGAATTTGATAATTAACTATAAAGTAAATACAAATACCAATTTTAATAATATTGCTTTATTAAATATGAGAGGAATTCGTTCCACGTTAATTGGTGGAGTTAACCTTATAATTTAATTTCAAATTTGCTTACCAAATAGAATATTTAGATAATGTATAAAAAGTTCATAGTTATATTTTCCCTTTTAGTTTTATCCTTTCCTAAAAACAATTTTAGTCAGCAAGATTCAACATCTATTAACCCAAATAAATTAGTTCTAAATCCAAAATTCTTTGCTATCCAGTTTGATGCAGTATCAAGCTTAGTTTCCAGTGAAATTGGTTTATCATTAGACTATGATTTATATTCATCTCCAAATACAAAACATAATTTTGGATTTCGATTTAGTGCCGAACACTATGGCTTTTTAAGTTTAGATGTTGGTGGAAAAACTGAACCGGGACCATTTTTAGATGTAAATATACTTGGACGATATAGTTTACGAGGCGAACGATTTGGATTTTCTCCGGTAATTGGTTTATCCTATCATAATTCAATGGATGAAGAATATCCCGATAATGCAATTTATTTTAAATGGGGATTTGAAATAAAGTACAATTTATTTACCAATCATGTTGGTTTACTATTAAAAATTGCAAAATCTTCAACCAATTATGGCGGTTACGGTGGTATTGGTTTGGCAATTTGTTTGTAAAGTAAAAGATAGATTTACAACCTATAATTTTTAATAAAATTATAAGAAGTGATTTGTGGTATGTCATCATAAAAATGTTAGGATAGTTACTAATTATCTGTAAAGTAGTTTTTAATCAGATACAGAATTATTTTAACGCCATATATTCTAAAATTGGCTTTTCTATAATACTTCCTTTGTTTTCTACAACACTAATGAAACCTATTATACCATTCTCATTATTTACAATAATCCCAGAGACAAAATTTATTGTGGCCATTGGTAACTGAAAAGAAGGATAGTATTTATTTATACTATTATATAATTTACTAATTAAAGTTGTATTACTGTAATAGTTAATTTTGTTTTTGAGATCCGTAACGTCTGGTATAAGAACTTTAATTTTTGTATCTGATTTATCAACAATTTTGAACGAATCCCAATTAATAAGATATTCAGAATTATTTACATATTTGGGAAATATTTTTAATTTACCATCGATGCTGTAAGAGAAAACGGCATATCCAAAAGGAAAAAGTCCATCCCATGAAGGATATCTTAGATTGCTAATATTTTTCGCAACTTGATTATGTTTTTCCACAATATCTTTTAGTTCATCTATTACTGATTTTAAGCTATCAATTTTATCCGAATTCTTTTTGGACTGATTTTCAATTTTCTCAAATAATTCTGAATTTGCTTTGAATATTTTTTCTTGATTTTCCCAAGTTACTGAATCCTGTGGATTTGTCTTGATATATTCAATTATTTTTGTAGTAACAGTATCCGAATAGATTTTTGTTATTGCTGTTACTTCTTTTGATGTTATTCCACCTAAAAATCCTTGTATAATGCTAATTAATGAAATAATTAAGCCAAAAAAAATAATTGGAAATTTAAATTTTAACTCTTAATCGTTCCACAATAAATTTATTTTATGCAACTTTGAATATTTCTCTCTATGTGCCTTGCAATATTTACTCCACTTAACTCTTGGCGTTTTACAAGGTTGATTGTTTCTATTTTTTGCAGCACACTTTTTAGTCATGGTAATAAATTCTAATTGCCATTTTTGTTAAGTAAGCAACAGAGCATTTTAATATTTCAATTTCATCAAAAGTTTTAAGAAAATTATTCATATCCAAATTCAATTCTTGAATTTTGATTAAAGTAACTAAGTAGTGAACATTGCTCCAAGTATCTGCAAAAGTTTCTTTTTGTGCTTTGTATTTTTCATATCAACGGATTCAAAAAGAATATTGTAATCTCCCTTTGAGTTGAAAGGTGGATCAATATAAATTAAATCAATAAATCCTCGGGGATGTGCTGCATGTAATTTTTTAAGAATATTGAGGTAGTCAACAAAATAAAGTTCGTTCATTTTAAGGCTATTTTAATTTTACTTAAAAAATAACTAAATCCGTAAAACTCTACAACTTATTACTTTAAATATGAAAGAATTGTAAGAATGTTATTTTATCCAAAACCTTCTTAATAATTTTATTTGCTCTATTAAATTCCTCGGCAAGTTTATCTTGTGCTTACCTATTTATGAAAACCTCAAAATATTAAATCAGATAGCAATTATTAAAATAATAACATTTTTTGATAACATCTTAATTGTGCAAATATCAAGGT
>JBGSKB010000267.1:0-4851 GCA_041741395.1 Melioribacteraceae bacterium | reverse complement strand
GTTTGTCTCAATATAACCTTGTTGTTTTAAATATAAAAAAAAACCTTTTAATGATGATGAATATCTACTTACGGATATTGAAGTAATTCCATCTTTTCGCTGTTGTGCAAAAAATTCTGTAATGTGTTTAATTTTAATTTGATTAAAATCATTCAAATTATTTTGTTCAAAAAAAACAATTAATTTTGTTAGGTCATTTTTATATGAAGAAATTGAATTTTGCGAAAGGTTTTTTTCAATCCGTAGCAATGATAAATATTCTTTAACAAATTCTTGCATTACTAATTTGAATTCTCTTTATTTTCACTTTCCAATTCATCTTGCTTCGGATAACGAATTCTTTTGTGGTGTAATGCCAGCAATGTTGAATGAAATGATTTTCTAATTTTTGTTAAATCAGAAAAAGTTAGAGGAGATTCTTCTAATTGCTCATCTTTTAATCTACTGCTGATAATATTTGAAACAATATTTTCAATTTTCTCTGGAGTAGGTTCAGTCATAGCTCTTACCGCAGATTCACAAGCATCTGCAAGCATCAATAAAGCAGTTTCTTTTTTTGTAGGCTTTGGTCCGGGATATCGATATTTATTTATATCAACATTTTCAATTCCTTTTTCAGCAACAGCTTTATCATAAAAAAATGTAACTGATAATGTACCGTGATGAGTTGTAATAAATTCAATAATTTCTTGAGGTAAATTTTCATATTGTGCCATCTTTACACCTTGCGGAACATGCTCAATAATCATTGCTACACTTTGTTCAGTTGTAAGCTGATCATGAATATTATAATTATCAATTTGATTTTCTACAAATGCACCGGGATTTTGAGATTTGCCAATATCATGATACAAAGCTCCAACTCTTACCAGCAAAGGGTTTGCTCCAATTTCTGTCGCGGCACTTTCAACCATATTTCCCATTGTTAATGAGTGATTAAATGTTCCTTGCGCATTTCGTGCAAGTTCTTTTAAAAGCGGATTGTTAAAATCGGTTAGCTCAAGTAAAGTTATATCTGTTGTAATTTTAAATAATTTTTCGAAAAATATAATTAAACCATAAGTTAAAACCGGACTGAATAAAGCGTTAGAAGCTGCAAATCCAATTTGGATTGCAATTTCTTCCCATGGAGCAAATCTTTCTAATCCAAATGCAAGTATGCTTGCCATATATCCTAATAAAATAAAAAGGAAAGATCTAAAAATTTGATTTCTATTTTTTATATCTCGAACAGTGTAAGCGGCTAAACCACCCGCAACAACATTCATAACGGCTAAAGAATAATCATTGCCTCGCAAACCTCCAACAATTAATGCCATTACAATTGTGCTGTAAAATCCAATTCGCGAATCAAAAAAAATGGTTACCAGCATTGATACAACCGGAACTAAAATTAATAATTCAATCGGCGCATTTACATTTATTTGATTTATTAGAAACGCAATAAAACTTATCAATAAAATAATTATAGTGATTAAAAGTATTTTTGAGTTATCGTTATATATTTTAGGTCGGAATAGAAAAATATAAACACTAAACAAAGTTATTATAACCAACACGTGAAGTACTTTTCCAATTCCTTGAAGCAGTTTAGACCAAAATCCTCGTTCTTCACCCCGCGCAATTCTGTATGAATCAATTTTAAGTTTTATATCGGGAGTAATTCTATTATGTTTAGCAACAATTCGTTCATCTTCTTCAACAATTCCAATATTTCTTGAAACTCTATCTTGCGTTAATTTGATTTCCAGTTCTGTAAGTTCTTTGCTATATCTAACTGAAGGCTTGAAAAAGTGCTGAGAGTATTCAAAATAAATTGTCATTAAAGCCGGATCATCCGGAAGTGTTGAGCTAATAATAGTATTTAATCTTCTATCGTTTGCATTTTTATCTAAAAATTTTCCTTTGGGAATTAAGTTTTCAAATTTTCCATCTCTTAATGCGATTGTATCTTTTTCAATATCATTATAGTTCAAGTCAAAAAAATCTTTTTTATAAATTTCTTCGCAGATTTTTATAATATTTGAAAATAATTTAGCGGTTGTAATTGGATAATTTACGGAAAGTGAATTTTCATATTTTCTGATTTCCTTAATTTTATTAAAGCTTTCGGAACTTAGAAAACCAAAACTCTTTCCACTTATATTTTGTTCAATTTGTTTATCAATATTATCAAGAAGTTTTTTATTAAATAATGTTATGGAATCTATTACACTTTTTTGAATGTTTCGGTCAATTTCAAAAACTGGTAAAACATTTTCTGAAGCTTTTAGTTTTTCAATTCGGTAAGTTTCCGGCTCTTTCAATATTTCAAATGGCATATTAGCAATTAAATCATCTTGAATCCAAATTGATCCCACCTGTACATCAAATTCAAGAGCTTCGCCTCTGGGAAACATAAAAGCAATAAGAATTGCTCCAAATAAAATTATTAGAATTCTTAATCTTCTACTTTTTTTAATTTTATTTATTGAATCACTATTCAGCATTTTTTCCATTTTTAGCTCTAAGAATCATTTCTAAAAATTCTGCGGTTCCATCTTCTTCATTAGTTTTTGTAGTAATAAAATCTGACATTTTTTTTATTTCATCAACGGCATTTGCCACTGCAATTTTTAAAGCATTTGTTTTAAATAGAGATTTATCATTATACCAATCTCCAATTACCGCCGTATTAATAATATTTATTTTTAAATGTTTTACTAATTTAAGTAACCCATCTCCTTTAGAACAATTTTTATTTCTAATTTCTAAAAAATAAACTCCGTCTTGATCTTGTGATTTATAAAAAGAAGTTTTTAATCCAAACGCACTTGGAAACTTCATTTTATCCTCAATTAATTTTATCGAATTTTTGTAATCACCAGTTATAACAATTTCTAAAGTTTTATCCATTAAATTATCATAAGAATCAATTTCTTCAAACTTTGCTTCGTATTTATCCATCAATCTTGGAATTAATGAATTTTGTTCGGTATAAAAAATTGCTTCATCATGACTTAATGCAACTTTTAGCAATAAGTCATCAGCCATATCAACAGCTTTTTTAACATATTTTGGTTTGATATAAGATTCAAAAATAATTTCATTTGCCGGATAACTTTTAATAATCGCTCCATCTAAAGAAATTAGTGGAATTTGTAAATCTAAAATTTTTGCAAATTCAACCATTGAATTGTGAAGCCTGCCGGTTGCAAATGTAAATCTTACTCCATTTTTTTTTAATTCACTTACTAATTCAATTGATTTCTCACCAATTTCTGCATACTCATTTAACAATGTACCGTCAAGGTCAAAAACAACTAATTCAATTTTTTTTAATCTGTTTGGATCAATCATAAACGTAATTCTGTTGAGGAAATAAAATTTATTTTTTACTTAAGTAAGATAAAAAAGTTCCAAGTAGTATGGTAGCTGTAACTCCAATAAGTGTGAACCAAGTCCATGCAGCTAATTTTAATGAAATAATCGTGATCATTATAAAAATTCCACCTGTAAAAGCAGCTAAAGCATCTTCTTGTGTAGCTTTTTTAACAAACAATCCCAGCATAAAAGTCCCCAATAATCCGCCATAAGTGAATGAAGCAATGCTGAGCGCCAATTCAACAACGGTTTGCGACGAATTCATAAAAAATAATGCAGAAAAAATCAGAAGAACTGTCCACACAATAGTAAAAATTCTGGAGACTTTTAAATCATTTTTTTGATTTCTACTTTTATTAAACGGTTGATAAAGATCCATCATTGTTGATGATGAAAGTGCACTTATTGAACCTGCTAAAGTTGACATTGCCGCTGCAAATAATCCAGCAATTATTACTCCGGAAAATGGAGTTGGAATATTTTCAATAATAAATTTGGGGAAAATTTCGTCTGATCTTAAATTAAGTTTTCCATAATAAGCATATAATGCAATTCCGACAAATAAGAAAATTACAAATTGAACAATTACAACAATGCCGCTTCCGATAATTGCTTTTTGCGCCTGCTTTAAATTTTTAGTACTTAATAATCTTTGAACAATTAATTGATCAGTTCCATGAGATGCCATTGATAAAAACGCACCGCCAATAATTCCGCTAAATAAAGTATATGGCTGATTAAAAAACTCGAATAAGGAATTTCCAAAATTTAGATTAATAATATTTAATTTATTGTCTGTTTCTGCAGCAGAAATTAAAGTTGAAAATCCATCCGGTAAAAATTTAAATAATAAAAAATATCCGGCAAGCAAAGCTCCGCCTAAATAAATAAACATCAATAAAACATCAACCCAAATTATTCCTTTTACACCGCCAGTAATTGTATAGAGTAAAGTTACAATCGCAATAATTATTATTGCAGTTGTGTAATCTATTCCAAGCATTAATTTTAACGGAATTGCAGTTGCAAAAAGTCTTACGCCATCTGCAGCAGTTCTTGTAAATAAAAATACTATTGATGAAAAAGATCTGGTTTTATGTCCAAATCTATTTTCAAGAAATGCATACGCAGTATTAAGTTCACCTTTGAAATATGATGGAAGAAAAAATTTCGCAATAATTATTCTTCCAATTAAATATCCAAAAGTAACTTGTAAAAAGTTTAGATTTGTTAAATATGCTAATCCGGGAATTGAAATAAAAGTAAGCGTACTCGTTTCTGCAGCAACAATTGAAAAACAAACTGCCCACCAAGGAATATTTTTAGAACCTAAAAAATAATCTTCAATAGATTTTTGTTTACCGCCTTTAATAATTCCAAATAATGCAACTCCAATTAAAAAAAGAACAATTATTAAGTAGTCAAAAGTTTTATCCACAAAAAAACCTAAATTGCTTTTAGCTCATTTACAGCTTCTTCTACCGTTTC
>JBGSKB010000266.1:0-3313 GCA_041741395.1 Melioribacteraceae bacterium | reverse complement strand
TTTCTATGCTTCTTATTCCTTTACCTCTTACTGTATCAGCAATTATCACTGACGGACGATTTTTTTCAAATGGAAATCCTCTAAAAGTGTCATGCATATCATTAAAACTGTGACCATCAATTGATTTAACAGAACAACCGAAGGATTCAAATTTTAAATTTAGAGGATCAAGCGGAATTAATTCTTCAGTAAGCAAATTTGCTTGAATTTGATTCCGATCAATAATAATTAAAAGGTTATCTAATTTATAAGCATTGGCAACCATTAATGCTTCCCATATTGATCCTTCGTTTAATTCACCGTCACCAACTAATACAACTATTTTATTTTTTGATTCTTTTATTTTGCAGTCAATGGCAATTCCAACAGCTATTGCTAATGAATGACCAAGTGAGCCGGAATGAAATTCTACCCCAGGAATTTTTGTATTCGGATGCCAATAAATATCATCATTAACTTGTAAATGATTATTTAGTCTTTCTTTTTCTAACCATCCTAATTCAATGAACGTTCCATATAAAGCAGGAACAGCATGTCCTTTCGATAAGAAAAAGTAATCTCTACTTTTGCTAAGTAAATTATCTTTGCTCACATTAAGAAAATCTTTATATAGGAAAACAATTAAATCTGAACAAGACAGTGCAGATCCAATAAAAGCTCCCCCATTATTACTTATCGTAATAATATGCTCTCTAACATTTTTCGCAATTTCTTTATATTCGTTATTTTTTTATTGTCCATATTCCAATCTTAATTTAGGTGCTATTATTATTTGATCGTTATACCAAAATTTCCCAATGTGCTTATTATTTATTCTGCTTAAGAATGGTTTATTTTCAATAAGATACAAAATATCATATAAACCAAAATTTGGATTTGTATGATATAATTCTTCGTATATCATTCTTATAAATGTATAATCCTCTTCGTAGTCTAAAGTCCATCTATGACTTTTAGAATAATCAAATCCAGTATTCCATATTACGTTACCAATATCAAATATTTCCGGATGTGTCCAGATGTATGGAGTAGTATGTTCTCTTTCATATTCTTCTTTTGCTTCTTTCCAAATGTATCTTAGAGTATCCATCGTCATAACTTCAACATCGTTGCCATCCGGAAATGAGGGGGGTCGTAAATTACTAACAAAATCAAATGAATCTATATTTTCTAAAAAGAAACCAATGACTGAATCAATAATTTTAGGGTCAATCAAAGGACAATCTGAAGGAATTTTTACCACAATATCTGCATCATAATTCAATGCTGTTTTATAATGTCTATCAAGTAAATCAGTAGAATGTCCTCTAAAATAATCGATATTATTTTTTATGCACAATTCTTCAATTATATTATCATCAACATTGGTGGTTGTCGCAACAACAATTTTACCAGAAAACTTAGCTTTTCTTACTCTCTCAACCAAATGTAAAAGTAATTCTTTTCCGGCAGCACTATAAAGCACTTTGTTTGGTAATCGTGTTGAACTCGTTCTTGCTTGAATTATAGTTACAATTTTTAACATGTATTTATCTTTCTTAGTCCATAGAAAAGATTTTGATTTTCTTTTGAAAAATTTGAACTATAATAATATTCAAGAGATTTTAGTGCAATTAATTCTGCTGACTTACCTTCATTCTGAATTGGAGTCAGTTCATGTAATAAATTTATATCGAAGTATGAATAGACTTCCTTTCCTAAAGCAATTCCTATATAAACAACAGTAGAGTATTTTGTAATTAATACATCACAATTGGCAATCATATGATTTATATTTCCATCAGTATAAACCAACGCTTCTGGAGCATATTTTTTAATTTCTCTTTTTGCTCTTATAAAATTTTCATTTGGATGAAGTTTGAATATAAGCTGTCTTCCATTTGCAATTTTTAGTGCTTCATATATAAAATTTTTTCGATTTTCATATTTAAATGTTTCGCGTGAATCTGATGTTGCAACTAAAACGTAATTTTTATAAAAGAAATCATTTTCTAGAAATTCTTTTACGTTATCAAAATTTGGTATTCCAGTAACAAGTATTTTATCCGGATTAACACCTTTTCTTATAAAGAGTTTTTTATAACCTTCTGAAGCAACAAAAAATAATTTATAAGCATCAGATAAACCAGTTGTGGAAGTACTTGCTAAGAATCGAGGCAGTCCAAAATATTTAACAAAATAAAACATCAAATTTTCCGGATCTGTCATTCCTTCTTGTATTAATATTATTTTGTTATGCTTGATATTATTGGGGATAATTAAATCAGAACATGTAAAAACTAAATCGTATTCATTATTTCTTTTATCTGGATCGATATTTAATTTATTATTAACAAAATAATTTTCTGTCTTTCTTCTTATTTTATTTCCTAAAATGGTGAATTCTAAAAATCCCTTTTCAGCTAAATATCCAATTATTCCATCATCATAAAAAGGAGTAAAATATGAATCAAACCCCAAGAGATGCTTTGATATTTTGTGCATCATTGTGGTCTGATTCATTGAGCCGCAAATAAATAAAACTTTATTACGCATTTAAACCAATTAGGAGTTGATTTTTGTTGAAGCAAAATTAGAATGAAATTATTATTGAATAATTATGTTGATGTTAAGAAATGATTAAGAAATCCTATTAAATGTATCTTTGTTAAAATTAACTTAACATTAGGTTAAAATTGAGTTAACATATATAAATTAATTTTAGTAAAAATTTTTATAAAAATGCGAATTTTACATTTATCAGACCTACACTTAAATCCAAATTATCATAAGAATAATATTGAAAAGACACGAACAGCTTTATATCAAGCTGCAATTGATGGATTTGATCATTTAATTATTACTGGTGATATTGCACACGATGCGGATGAAGCAAGTTTTAAGATTTTTAGAGATATTTTAAAAGATTTCAACTTACTTGATTCCAAGAAAACAACCGTTATAATTGGGAATCATGATATTTTTGGAGGTGTTTATTCTGTAAAAGATTTAATTAATTTTCCGGAAAGATGCAAAAAAACCAATTATGTTGATCAAGTTTTACGTTTTGTAAATTATTATGAAGAATTATTTGTTGATTGTATTTTCCCAGATGACAAAAGTGTATTTCCGTTTGCTAAAATACTTGATGATAGTGTTTTAATTGGAATGAATACCAATGATTTATATTCAGTTCTTATGAATCCATTTGCTTCAAATGGAAAAGTTTCTAAACAAGATTATGAAAATTTGAAATTCATATTAAGTGACGAAAGAATAGTAAACCGGAAGAAAATTGTTTTATCACATCATCATTTTTACAAAAATAGTTTTG
>JBGSKB010000265.1:0-3753 GCA_041741395.1 Melioribacteraceae bacterium | reverse complement strand
CACTATAAATTCTTCTAATTTTAATGAACCTCTGTCGCCTTCTTTATGTTTTCTTACAGAAATTGTTTCTGATTCTTTTTCCTTTTCACCTAAAATTAGCATATAAGGAACTTTTTGAGTTTCCCATTCTCTAATTTTATATCCAATTTTCTCGTTTCTTGAATCCAGTTCAACACGAATATCATTTTCAAATAATTTCTTTTTAATCTCTTCAGCATAATCGAAGTAATTTTGTGAAATTGGAAGTATTGCAACTTGAACCGGTGCAAGCCAAGTTGGAAATGCTCCGCCAAAATGTTCAATCAAAACACCCATGAATCTTTCTATAGATCCAAATAAAGCTCTATGAACCATGAACGGTCTATGTTCTTTACCATCTTCGCCAATATATTTCATGTCAAATCTTTCAGGCAAATTAAAATCAAATTGAATTGTGCTCATTTGCCATTCTCGATTTAAAGCATCTTTAACTTTTATATCAATTTTGGGTCCGTAAAAAGCTCCGCCGCCTTCATCCATTTCATATTTCAAGCCTTCAGACTCTAATGCTTTTTTCAATAAACTTGAAGCCTTATCCCAAAGTTCATCGCTTCCCACAGCTTTTTCAGGTTTTGTTGCAACGTAATATTTTAGTTTATCAAAACTAAAAGTTCTCCACATGTAATTTGAAAAACGAATAACTTCAATAATCTCATTTTCAATTTGTTCTTGAGCACAAAAAATATGTGCATCATCTTGGGTAAAACCTCGAACTCTTAAAAGTCCATGAAGTACGCCGCTTTTTTCATAACGGTAAACAGTTCCAAGCTCTGCCCATCTAAATGGTAAGTCTCTATATGAATGCAAATTTGATTTATACATCATTATATGAAACGGACAATTCATTGGTTTTATATAATAATCTTGCTCGTCAATTTTCATGGGTGCAAACATACTTTCTTTGTAATTAACAAGATGTCCGCTTGTTTCCCATAACCAACTTTTTCCAATATGTGGAGAATAAACTAATTCATATCCATTTTTTAGATGAGCTTCTTTCCAAAATGATTCAACAATGTGTCTTACCATTGCGCCTTTTGGATGCCAATAAATCAAACCAGGACCAGCTTCTTCTTCAATGCTGAAAAGCCCGAGCTGTTTTCCTAATTTTCTGTGATCACGTTTTTTGGCTTCTTCTAAAAGTTCTAAATGCTCATCAAGCATTTTCTTTTTAGGAAATGAAACTCCATAAATTCTTTGTAGACTTTGACGCTTTTCATCACCACGCCAATATGATCCGGAAATATTTATCAATTTTATATATTTAATTTTACCAGTTGATGAAATATGCGGACCAATACATAAATCCGTAAAATTTCCTTCACGATAAAGACTAATTACTTCCGTTTCACCATCAAGTTCGGAAATTATTTCTTGTTTATATTGATCGCCAACTTTTGTAAAAAATTCTAATGCTTCAGTTTTGCTTAATTCTCTACGTTGGAAAGGATTGTTTTCCTTAGAAATTTCCAACATTTTATTTTCAATTTTTAATAAATCAGCTTCAGAAATTTTTGTGTTAATATCAAAATCATAATAAAATCCGCCTTCTATAGCAGGACCAACTCCAAATTTTGCTTCCGGAAAAATTGATTGAATTGCATGAGCCATTAAATGTGAAGTTGAGTGCCAATAAGCATTTTTCCCAATTTCATCATTAAATGTAAAAAGTTGAAAAGTAGAATCAGAAGTAATTGGTCGGTTAAGATCAACCATTTTTGAATTTACTTTTGCAACCAAAACATCTTCTGCTAATTTTGATGAAATTGATTCAGCAATTTTTAAAGGAGTTACACCTTTATCAAATTCTTTTTCAGAACCATCTGGGAATTTTATTTTAATTTTTTCATTCATATAATTATAAAAAAAAACGGAGTAACCTCCGAAATTTTGTGGGTCCTAAAGGATTCGAACCTTTGACCTTCTGCACGTCAAGCAGACGCTCTAACCAACTGAGCTAAGAACCCAGTTTGATAAAAGCTTAATATCTTTTTCTCCAAAAAATATTATAAAATTTAATTTACCCAAATAACCAAGTACCGAGGGCCGGACTCGAACCGGCACGGAAGAAACCTTCCATTGGATTTTAAGTCCAATGCGTCTACCAATTCCGCCACCCCGGCATTAGGTACATTCAAATTTTTTAAGAACTTTCATTAAAAATGAAACGTAAATATAAACTTTTACCAATTTTTATGCAATTAAATTTATTAATAGTTAATAAAGCTATTTTGTAAGAATTTTGAATTATTAAAAACTGATTTTCCTTATCCCAAGATGGCATATTGCAAAATCATATTTTACTGGATCATTTGGGTCAAATTTTTTAAGATTTTCTGTAATTTCTTCTGCCATTTGCCAAGAAACATTTTTTCTTTTCGTTAAACCTAATTCTTTACTTAACTTGGCAATATGAGTATCTACTGGAATTACAAGTTGCTTTTTATTAACTGCCTTCCAAATTCCTAAATCGATAACATCTTTTCTAACCATCCATCTTAAAAATAAATTCATTCTTTTACATGCACTTCCGGAAAAAGGATCGGGAAACATAAATTTAACACCTTGTGTTGATGGAGAAATTCTTTCCGAAATTTCAATTAAATTTTTCGAAAAAAATGAAAGTGAATTTTTAATGTTTTTATCTTGATCAAAATAATAAAGTAAGAAAAGATGTTTTATCGATTCATACTTTTCCAAAATATATTTAATAGTTTGGAAAAGTTTTTTTACATCATTTCCGGAATAAAATCGATGTTTAAAGTTCTTAAAGAAATCTTTATGATTTTTCGAATCAAAATTCTTAAAAAAATCCGTTGGTGAATTTCCAAATAAGTTATGAATTATTTCCAACGAATTTAAAATTTGTGTTACGCTTCCGTAAGCAAATATGCTTGAAATAAATGCAGAAATTTCTATATCAGATTCTCTTTTAAATTTTCGCGGGAAAATTATAGGATCGGGATAAATTTGGTTTGCGTCAAATTTTTTGTAATGATATTCTAATTTTCTCTTGAGATTATCCATAAAAATATTTTTAATTTTTGTAAATTCTAAGAAGATAAAATTATTAAGCTAGTTTTTGATTTTTTCAATATTTGCTTTAACCACGTTTAGATAACTCTCATTAATTAAGTAAACACTAATTTCAAAAATCCAATTATTTTCCTCTTCTTTTTTTAATTGAATTTTTGGTTCGCTATTTATTTTTACGCCGGGCGAAATTAAAATTATTCTTCTTAACTTATTTTTAGTTATTTCTAAAGTATTTTTTTGGGGAACTTTTATTTCCATTTGAAATGGTTGTGTACTTTTTGTAATTAAAGATTTTTTATGAATTTTACCTTGAATTTTGCTGTAAGGAATTTTAATAATTTCTCCATTTGGAGTTGATAAATCGATTGTTAAGTAATTTATATTTTCGATATATCCTTGTAAATTATCAGTTAGAATTAATAAGTTGCCTTTTTTATAAGTATCATTAAGTCTAAATACAATTCCGGCAATAAAATCTTTGGCAACAAACCAAGCAAACCACACTGCAGCAATTGTAAATCCAGTTGCAATTCCAATTGAATAGTAAATACTATCCTTAAAAAAAGTCCTTAATATCCAACTACCAAATATTATCCAAATTATAACTTCAACTAAAAAATATAATTGCTGGTATTTTGAAATAGAAAGCCGAACTATAAAGTATTTTTTTATTATTTG
>JBGSKB010000264.1:0-5347 GCA_041741395.1 Melioribacteraceae bacterium | reverse complement strand
TACAATTTATTGGAGCAGTTTTTATAGCTCCGTTTGTTGAAGAAATTACAAAAGGAATTTATCTTTTTAAAAATGTAAATGGAAAACATTTTGATAATATTACAGATGGATTAGTTTACGGCGGCGCAATTGGTTTAGGTTTTGGAATGACAGAAAACTTTATGTACTTTGTAAATTATGATGAAACATTTTTGCAGTGGGTTTCCTTAGTTTTTACAAGATCAGTTTTTTCTGCGGTTATGCACGGAATTGCTACTGCAACCTTTGGAGCTTTTTTAGCCAAAGCTAAATTTTCAGTGTCAAAATTTAGATTTATTTTTCCTATTGTTGGAATTGCACTTGCTATGTTTTTTCACTTTGTATGGAATTTTTCAGTCACATTTGATTTTACATTTCTCTTCGGAATTATATTCATATTCTTTTTAATTCTTGGCTTTATCATAATTTTTAAAACATCAATCAAAACTGAACAAAAAATTATTGCTAAGGAATTATTAGAAGAATCAGTTTTTCTTGGATTGCCGGATTTAAAAAATATAAATTTTTCCAAAACACAAAATCAAATATTTCCGGATAATTTTAAAAATAAAACATTAAAAAAATTTGTAGCAAAACTTGCTTTTAGAAAATTTCAAGCAAGAAATACAAATGAAAATTTGAAAGAAATTTATAATTTAGATATCGAATTATATCGAAAAAAAATACTGAATCTTTTTATACAAGAAAACAAAGAAAAAATTTAGGATAAAATTTGGAAACAATAGGAATTTTTGGCGGAACGTTTGACCCAATTCATTTCGGACATTTAATTACAGCTCAAACTCTGCTTGAAAAACGAAATTTATCAAAAATTATTTTTGTACCAAGTTATATTTCACCTCACAAATTAAATTATAATTATTCAGATCCTATTCATCGGTTGGAAATGACAAAACTTGCAACTGAATCAAATCCAAATTTTGAAGTTTCCGATTTTGAAATAAACCGAGATGAAATTTCTTATTCATACAACACTCTTTTAGAATTTTCAAAAACTTATAAAAATATGGAACTTATTATTGGATTTGATAATTTAGTTACTTTTGATACTTGGTATAAACCGGATGAAATTATTAAACTTGCAAAATTAGTTGTGTTAAAAAGAACTTATGATAAAGAAATAAAATCTGCACACAAATTTTTTGGTGAAGCAGAATTTATAAATACTCCCACAATTGAAATTTCTTCCACAGAAATAAGAAATAGAATTTCTAAAAAATTAAATGTGGAATATCTTTTACCCTGTTCAGTTTTCAATTATATTAAAAATAACAATTTGTATTCATCAAAATCATGAGTGAATTCGATAAACTCATTTCTGGAATTTTAAACCAAAATAAAAGATTAATTTCCAAAGGAATCTCTTTAATTGAAAATGAGGAAACTGAATCTGAAAACTTCTTAAAAGAAATTTTTAAACACACCGGTAACGCCTACAAAATTGGAATTACAGGTCCGCCCGGCGCCGGCAAATCAACACTAACAAATGAACTTACAAAATTATTAGTTAAAGAAAATAAATCGGTTGGAATAATTGCTGTTGATCCAACAAGTCCATTTACCGGTGGTGCAGTTCTTGGCGATAGAATAAGAATGAATGAAATAGGACTTTTCTCAAATGTTTTTATTAGAAGTATGGCAACTAGAGGAAGTTTAGGTGGATTGAGCAAAAAAACAATTGATGCTTCCGATATTTTAGATGCAGCTAAATTTGATTTTATTATTTTTGAAACTGTTGGCGTTGGTCAATCTGAATTAGATATTGCAAAAACTGCCGATACAACAGTTGTGGTTTTAGTTCCCGAATCCGGTGATTCAATTCAAGCAATGAAAGCGGGACTTATGGAAATTGCAGATTTTTTTGTAATGAACAAAAGCGATAGACCCGGAGCAGAAAATGCAATTTTATCTTTACAGACAATTTTAGGATTAAGAGATCATAGCGAATTTTCTTATTTACCCAAAATCATAAAATGCGTTGCAACTGAATCTTTTGGGATAAATGAAATTATGAATGAAATTTCAAATCATAAAAGTTATATCCAAAAAATTGGAAAGTTTCAAACTAACCGAGAACTAAATCTTCAATTAAGAATTAAAGAAATTACAGAAACAATTTTTTCTTCCAAAATTTGGAATAATGATAGTATAAAAACCCTTGTAGATTCGCTTATCAAAGTGAATAAATCACCTTACGAAATTTCAGAAAAAATTATTGTTGAATTTCAAAATCAAATAAGTAAAAAATGATTTTAGAAATATATTATTACTTTTTAAAGTAATATTTATTCACCACAATACATTTTTTTTGAAAATAATTATTGAAAAACTCAAAAAATGGATATTATCTAATCCAGATTTTTTTTAGATTTTATTTGTCAATATTAAATTATGGAGTAAAAATTGTACGTACCTAAAGAAATATTTTTTACCAAAGGAGTTGGAGTTCACAAAGAATATTTAGCTTCTTTTGAGCTTGCTTTACGCAGCGCACATATTGAAAAATATAATATTGTAACTGTCAGCAGTATTTATCCGGTTGGTTGTAAAAAAGTTAGTATTCCAAATGGAATTAAAAAATTAAGTCCGGGACAAATTATTCATGCAGTTATGGCAAGGAATGCAACTAATGAACCAAACAGATTAATAGCCGCTTCTTTAGGAATTGCTCAACCGGCTGATCCAACAATGTATGGTTATTTATCAGAGCACCATCCTTTTGGTGAATCCGCAAAAAAATCCGGTGATTACGCGGAAGATCTTGCAGCTTCAATGCTTGCAACTACATTAGGAATTGATTTTAATCCCGATACAGCTTGGAATGAAAGAGAACAAGTATTTAAAATGTCAGGACAAATTGTAAATACTTTTAATTTAACACAATCTGCAGAAGGCAACAAAGATGGTTTATGGACAACTGTAATTGCATGTGCAATTCTTTTACCATAATTTTTAGACTTTTTGAATTTTACATAAAGCGCAGACCAAATATCTGCGTTTTTTATTTATTGTAATCTTTTATTAAATATGCTTTAATTTGTGCTTTTTTTTTATAATATTTTATTAACAAAAAATCTATTATAATTGACACCTCAAGAAGAAATAAGGTTTTTAATTCAGTCTCATGGTATCAAGCAAAATTGGCTTGCAAAAAAACTTGGTCTAAAACCTCAAACACTATCCTATATTATTAACGAAAGTTCGAAATTTGATAACCATCTTTACAAAACAATAAAAGATATTATTGAAAATAACGAAGATGAAATTGAAATGTTTAATGGTTTTGGTGAAGCAAATTTTGATCTTTTTGCCGAAGAAAAATTAAGAATTGGAATTGGTGGAAGAATTAGACTTTTTGCTAAAAGGAAATACGGTACTTTAAAAAAATTAGCTGAAGCAATGGAAATTTCACCACAACAATTGCATCAATATATTAGTGGAAAAAGAGAACCCGGATCAAAAATATTATTAAAATTACTAAAACACGGATGCGATGTAAATTGGCTTTTAAGTGGTTCTGAATCAATGGAATCATTCAAAATTGATAAATTAGAAAGAGAACTTTCAAAACTGCAAGAAAGTTTGATACAAATTTCCACGATTGTAAAATCTAAATATTAGACCTCTATTTTTTTTCTATATTTTCTCATTTGTAGATCAATCAAATTTTTTCTTCTTAGAAATTAACGAGGTTTTTTAAAATGTATTTTAAATCAATTAAAAATTGATGGAAAAAGTCGATAATTATAAAAGATTGGTAAGGTTTGATTAATATTGAGGTAAAAATGTTTGAAGATTCTAACTGTAATTTAGTTACAAAAATTGTAAAAGAGAAAGAAGGAATTTCATACGAATTTAAATACTACATTCAAATGAATTCAGATGAAAAAACAAAATTAAAGGAATTTAGAGAGGAGTATGCAAAAACAAGTCCTATTCATTTTAATTTTGATGAACAAAATTTTTTATTCAGTCAGAAAAAATATTTTAAGAAAAGTCAATTTATATCAGATTCGCCAATTTTAGAAGAAATAGAATTAAAATTTCTAAATGATATAAAACAAACACTAATTCATTTTAATAATTTGCTTAAGTTCGAAAAAATGGAAAATTTAGAGATAAGTAAGCAACTAAATCTTTCTGAAATTTTGAATACATCAGATTAAATTGAAATTATTTGTAAATAGTGGAGCTATGCGGGTTCGAACCGCAGACCTCTTGACTGCCAGTCAAGCGCTCTCCCAACTGAGCTATAGCCCCATTTGAAGTTTTAAATTATTTTCAATGTCTTCCAAAATGCAATTCTTAACTTTTTTCAAATTCTATACTGTAACAAATATTTTATAAAATCAATAATAATTTTCAATCATAAATATTATTTCTTAATCATATTACTCAAATATATTGTAGAATATTGAAATTGTCTAATATTAAAAAGTATTATTTTATTTTGCTTTGATAATTCTTCTTTAGGTTTGTCCAATTAATCATTTCCTCAATAAATTTAATTATAACAAAATTGTTTTTATATGAGAAAACTTCTTCAAATCAATTAAAATTTACCAAAACATTTTTATTGCAGAAAAAAATGAAGTTGGTCAAACTCAATTTAGGAAAGTTTAAATATGCAGAATCAAATAAAATTTATCCGTCAAACCGGAAGGGTCGTTTCACGTTTTACTTTTCTCGTTTCACGTTTTACTTTTCACTTTTTACTTTTTCCTTCCTGCCAGTTCAATGATCAAAAACCACAAGTAATTTTTGATACCGTGGAAATCGTTAAAATTGATTCCTTCAAAGTAATTGAATACGATACTCTTTTAACTTATTTGGTTGATACTGTAAATACTCTTGTAGATATCGATTCATCGGCTTGGTTCTATTTCACGCAGAATTTTCACGATTCAATGGTTTATAAAACTTACGCCATTGTTTATTCGGATACAATTTTTAGAAATAAGCGGAATCCATTCGAAAACCAAAAAACTAAATTCATTAAATGGAAAAACGTGATTTTTGAGATGTATGAATGAAAACGAAATATTTACAAATACATAAATTGTTTGCTCATAAACAAAATTAAGTTGTGATTTGCTTTCTCCGTTTGCTAACGGATTGTTATTTGATAATTTTAAAAGCAGCTATTAAGTGTAATTCCCGGCGTAACCTTTTGTTAAGATTATGGTCTAAAGTGTACAATCGGAATCCAAAATTAAACTCAGTTTCCTACAGGAGAATGTAATGAAACGCATCTTTATAATTATCTTTTTCTTTAGTACTGGTGTATTAATTTGCCAATCGCAGTGGG
>JBGSKB010000263.1:0-8180 GCA_041741395.1 Melioribacteraceae bacterium | reverse complement strand
TTCAAGATACTGCAAAATTATTAAAACAAGCTTTGGAATCTTGCAGAATCAAAAACCATTTGGTTGCTTTACCGATTTATATAGATGTTGGAATAATGTATTATAGAAAGGATTTGTTAAAAAAGCTGCCAAACTTTTTAGAAATTGAAGAGAAATTAAATAATGGAATTTCTTGGAATGATTTTATTAGTTTAAGAAAATTTTTCAATTTGGATAAAAACCAATTTTATATTTTCCCGGCGGATAATTACGAAGGCTTAGTTTGTTCATATATGGAAATTTTATATAATTATTCTTCTCATGTAACAGTGAGTGAAAGATTTAATATAAAATCCGATGAAAATAAAAACTCATTCAAATTACTTTACGATTTTTTTTATAAATATAATTTAAGTCCGCTTGCAATAACTGAATTTAACGAAAATGATAGCTATGAATATTTTATAAAAAATAATGCAATCTTTTTAAGAGGCTGGCCAAGTTCTGAAAGTGATTTTAAGAGTTTAGCAAATTGGGAAAATGTTGATTCAATAATTGGGAAAGTTCCAATTCCGCATTTAGAAGGAAAGAATTCCTTATCAGTATTGGGCGGATGGAACATTATGATTTCAAAATACAGCGAACATAAAAATGAAGCATTTCAATTTATAAAATTTATTTTGGAAGAAAATTCGCAAAAAGAAATGTATGAAATTGGGTCTTATTTGCCTGTTTTGAGTTCTTTATATTCGGATGCAGAATTTTTGAAAAAATATCCGGGATTGGAAAAAGATAAAAAATTACTTGAAGACGGAGTTCATCGCCCATTTTTAGAAGATTATACAAAACTTTCTGATGTAATTTCTTACTACGTAAACAAAGTTATCAAAAAAGAATTTACAATTGAAGAAGCACTTGAAAAAGCTGATGAAACTATTAAAACCGGCAGAATTATAATAAGATGAAAAAAAATACAATCTCAGAAAATTTTGGACGATACAGATTTGAGTTTAAACATCTTACTGTTTTGCTAATAATTCTAGTAGCGTTTCAAATTATTTTATCTATAATTCAGAAAACTTCACTTGAGAATTTTTTAGATAAAACTCAAAATTGGTATCAAAGAGATTCCGCGGAAAGAATGGCAAATCTTAATACAACTTCATTAGAATTATTGGTCGAAAATATTAATATTAGTATTGAAAATAGTGAAGAAAGTAAAAAGAAAATTATTCAATCATTCAACATAATTTTTAGTCAGCAATTACTTGAACCAAATGTTAAACAAACTTGTTTAATTATTCTTAAAGATAATATTCCTTATATAATTAACGATGGAAAAATATTTCATGATTTTCTTAATCATAAAACAGCAGAACTTTCTCCGGTAAATAATGAATTTAAAATTGCTGCTGATTTATTTCTTAAGCATAAACAAGAATTGATGAAAGAAGAAGAAATTTTTAGTTTGTTGGATGAAGAACAGACTTTTCACATTCTTGTACCTTTTGTTCCGCACGGAGAATTTATTGGTGTTTTTTACATGAAGAACAAACCCAATTTTAAATTCATTACGGAAGAAATTTTATCAAGCTATGATGAAGTTGCAATTATTTATACTTCACTTATTGTATTAGGATTATTGGCAATGTATTATATTTCATCTTACACAGTAAGAGAAAGAGATGAAGCAAAAACATTATTCTACGAAGAACGTGAAGAGCATTTAAAAGATCAAATTGATCATAATAAAGAAGCGATGTTTACAAAACGAATTTATCATACGCATCACAAAGCAGAAAAAGTTATGGGATTTATTAAGGAAGATTTACGTCATCTTACTACAGAAAATATTTCATCATCAAAAGACAAATTGAATAAATATGCAAATTTTATATCGCGGGTAATTTATGATATGAAATGGTACGATCCGCCTATTCACACAATTCGAAATCCAATTTTCTCAACAAATATAAATGAAGTAATAAGTTTTATTATTGATAATTTATTTTTAAGAATATCAAAAAGTACTAATGTTTTCAGCTTCAAATTGGAGCTTGATGAAAAACTTCCGAACGTAAAAATTAATGAATTTGTAGTTTGGGAAATTCTTGAACCATTGATGCAAAATTCTATTGATCATTCAAAAGTAAAAAATGTTGTAATTACTGTTACAACAAAATATAATCCGGAAACAAATTCATCTTTAATCGAAATTAAAGATAATGGCGTTGGAATTAAACAAGAATTATTAGAATTAAGCGATGAAGGAATTAAAAAAATATTTTCTGAAAGTGTTTCAACAAATGATGAAAAAACCAATAGAGGTTACGGCTGTTATATTGCACATCAAATGGCAACAAAAAGATGTTTGTGGATAATTGATGCAGAAAATCTTAAAGAAGGTGGAGCTAAAATTTCTTTGGTTATTAAAAATTAGGAGCAGTTAATGTTAAATGAAAAAGTAAAAATACTTTTAATAGAAGATGAAGATTTTGATGTTAGAAGAGTTAAAAATACAATCGATCTTATGCAGCATAATTTGGAAATTGTTGATATAGTTTCAAACGGATTGGATGCTTTAAGTTTGATAAAAGATAAATCAGTTTCGTTTGATGTAATAATTATGGATTATCAAATTGCCGGAGGTTTGCGCGGCGAAGAATTAATTTTAGAAATAAAAAAAATTGATTACGCAATTCAAATTATTGTTGTTACAAAACTTACAATAGATATGACTGATTTTGAATTTGCTAATAGGTTATTAAACGCCGGAGCTTTTTGGTACTGTACAAAATATCCAGGAGATATTGAGAAATTTATTTATCAACCCACAGATTTTTTAATAAGTATTTTCAATGCGTTTGAAAAAAGAAAATTGGAATTAAAAAATTCAATTTCCAAAACTAAACTGAAACAAAATATTGAAGAAACGTTAGCGCAAAAAAGAATAATTGGAAATCATGAGGCTACAAGACAATTGTTAGATCAGATTGATAAATATGCAAAAACCGATGTTAACGTTTTAATTTATGGAGAATCCGGAACCGGAAAGGAATTAGTTGCAAATAATATTCATTTCAGAAGTAATAGAAAGTATGAAAAGTTCGTTCCCATAAATTGTGGCGGATTGCCTCACGATTTGATAGAAAGTGAATTATTCGGTTATGAAAAAGGTGCTTTTACTGGAGCCGTGAATAAAAAACTTGGACTTTTTGAAATTGCAAACAATGGAACAATATTTTTGGATGAAGTTTCGGAATTGCCGCAATCTGCACAAGTTAAATTGTTACGCGTAATTCAAGAAGGTGAAATTGAAAAAATTGGCAGAACCGAAAGATTAAAAGTAGATGTTAGACTTATTGCTGCAACCACTAAAAATCTTGAAGACCTTGTTCGCGAAAATAGATTTAGAGAGGATTTATATTACAGATTAAATGTTGTTCCTATAAAAATTCAGCCGTTAAGAAAACGACAATCTGATATCACTGAATTGATTGATCATTTTTTAAATCGATTTAGCAGAGAAATGGGTTTGCAAAATCCCTTAATTGATAAATCCGGAATTGATTATTTAATGAATTATAACTGGTTTGGAAATGTTCGAGAACTTAAAAATGTTGTTCAAAGATTACTATTTTTAGATTCAAACAAAATTGATGAAAAATTAATTAAAAGTGTTTTAAGTACTGAACTTTATTCGGAAACTAAAGACGGCAAAATTTTTAATTTCAATTCAATTCAAGATATTTTACCGCTAAAAGATTTAGAAACAGAATTTAGACATCAGTATTTTTCTTTTGTGAGAGAAAAAAGTACATCCGATGCAGAAGCGGCAAAAAAATTAGGACTAGCCCCGCCAAATTATTATAGAATGAGCAAAGAATTAGGATTAAAATAAATTATTAATTCACTTTATACAATTGGGTAACAACCTCCTAGGTTTTGTCAAAAAGTAAATTATAATATTTGTAATCAGCTCAAAAATTATTCATGGAAAAATATTCATTGAAACCTCGGAGGTTTGGTAATTGGCATAACATGAGTTATTAAAATAATAACTTACATTATTACAAAAATAATTTTGGATACAAATTCAAAATTTCAAATGCATATTTGAACGAATTTACAAAGATTCTTCTTCGGCTCATATTTTGAATATCATATTTTTTCTAATAAAATAAAACTATTATGAAACTTACTTTATTGTTTTTTACATTTTTTTTATCAGCAAGATTAATTTTTGCTCAAGGTTTTTTACAAACTGAAGGAAAAAAAATTCTAGTTGGAAATAACCAAGAAATAATTCTAAAGGGAATTGGTTTAGGGGGATGGCTTGTTCAAGAAGGTTATATGTTAAAAACACCTTATTCAATTGCCGGGGCGGAACATCATATAAGAAATGAAATTGAAAAATTAATTGGCAAAGAAAAGACAGAAGAAGTTTATTCAATCTATCATAAAAATTATGTCCGTGAAATTGATATTGAAAATATTGCAAAGTGGGGATTTAATTCAATCCGTTTACCAATGCATTGGAATAAATTAATTTCGGATGCAAATCCGTTAACATTTTCTGAAATAGGATTTCAGACAATTGATTCGTTATTAATTTGGTGTGAAAAGAATCAAATATATTTAATTCTTGATCTTCATGCGGCTCCCGGCGGACAAAGCGATGAAGCAATAAGTGACTATGATTTTACAAAATTATCTTTATGGGAAAGTGAAGAAAATAAAAATCTAACAGTTGAGCTTTGGAAAGAAATTGCAAAAAGATATTTCGATAAAGAATGGATTGGCGGATATGATTTAATAAATGAACCCAAATGGGAATTGGGAACCGAAAATAAACCTTTGCGGGATTTGTATTTGAGAATTACAGATTCTATTAGAACCGTTGATACAAATCATATTTTATTTATTGAAGGGAATTGGTATGCAACTGATTTTAACGGACTAACTCCGCCATGGGATGAAAATATGTCATATAGTTTTCATCGATATTGGAATTCAAATGATCAAGGTACAATTCAATATTTGGTTAATTTAAGAGAGCAGTTTAATGTTCCATTATGGCTTGGTGAAACTGGAGAAAACTCAAATTCTTGGTTCTTGGATTGTTTAGAATTAATGAAAAAAAATAATATCGGATGGGCTTGGTGGCCTCACAAAAAAATCGATAATGTTGTTGGTCCACTTTCTGCGCCAATGGTTTCCGGTTATCAAACATTATTGAATTATTGGAATGGAACCGGAGCAAAACCAAATGAACTTTTTGCGTATGCTGCACTTTTAGCACAATTTGAAAATCTAAAGTTTGAAAAATGTTCTTTTCAGTCGGATGTTGTTGATGCGCTAATTAGACATATTGATGATAAAACTTCCAAACCTTTTAAAGAACTTACAATTCCGGGGAAAATATTTGCAACTGATTATGATTTGGGTCCCAGATTTGTTAGTTATAATGATGTAGATTATGATAACACTAAAGGATTGGGAAATGCAGAATGGAATAGCGGCGGCGAATATAGAAATGACGGCGTTGATATTGAAAAGTGTACAGATCAAATTACTAATGGATTTAATATTGGGTGGATTGAAACTGGCGAATGGCTAAAATATACGGTAAATGTAATTGAAGATGGATATTACACGCTTTCAATTCGTTCTTCTGCAAATGAATCAGGTGGAAAAATTTTGTTTGCTGTTGATGGAGCAAATCTCACAGAATTTATTGATATTCCATTAACAAATGGATGGCAAAATTGGAAGACAACAATTTTAAATGACTATTTTCTTACAAAAGGTCAACATGATATAATGTTAAAATTTTATTTTTCCGGTTATAATTTCAATTATTTTGAATTTACTCAAACAACCGTTGGAATGAATGAAGAAAATAAATTACCTGAGGAATTTCAACTTTTTCAAAATTATCCAAATCCATTTAATCCGGATACAACAATTAAATATTCAATTCCGCAATATTCTGTAGGGGATGAAAATTTTCATTCCTTAAAATTATCTGTTTTCGATATCTTAGGAAACCAAGTAAAAACTTTAGTAAATAAAGACCAACAACCTGGAATTTATGAAATTACTTTTGAAGCGAATGAATTGCCGAGTGGAATTTATTATTATGAATTATGCTGTGGAAGTTTTAATCAGACAAAAAAAATGTTACTCGTAAAATAGTTTATAAAGATGAAATCAGTGTTTACTAACTTTAAAAAAATTTCTAGTCAATTTTGAATTGATGAAATATCAGAGGAAATCTTATGAAAAAAATATACAAATTTATTAAAACTTTGTTATTTGTTTTGCCTACAATCTTGTTTGCACAAACTGCTACTCTTGAAAGAACTCTTGAAATTAAAAACATAAATGGATTTAGTGTCCCTTATCAAAATGGAATTCCGTTAACAACATTTGAAAAACAAAACAGAAAAATGATTGACTTATCTGGAATCTGGAAAAAAGAAAGAACAACCGCAGATGATAATATAACATTGGCAAAAAGAGATTCTTTAGGTTATCAGAATTTAATAAATGAATCAGCCGGAAGATATTTAGCTGAATATAGTGATACATCATGGGAAGAAAAGCAAATTCCTTCCGTGGAAAATAAAATGAATGAATATCCTAATGCACCGGAATTTTTTAAAGATGGCGTTTGGTATAGAAGACAATTTATTGTTGATGAAGATGATTCGGCAAAATTTGCAAAACTGGTTTTTATTGCAGTCAATTATGTTGCTGATGTTTGGATAAATGGAAATTATGTCGGATATCACGAAGGCGGTTACACACCTTTTGCTTTTGATGTTTCTTCATTTTTAAATTATGGGTATGCAAATACAATAGCAGTTAGAGTTGATGTTATTAATTGGGGTGCGAGGATTGATGTAATTCCTCATAAACAAGTTGATTGGTTTAACTATGGCGGAATTTTACAAGATGTATATATTGAATTTTCTAATCCAATTTCTGTTGTTAGAACTGATATAATTCCGCTTGACACAAACGGCAATATTAAGATAAAATCAATAATTCAAAATAGGAACAAGACAAATAAACAAGCATTGTTGTATTTTATACTTTATAAAGCAAATATTGATTCAAACAATATTACTTCGGAATTTTCTTATAATTTAGTCGGCAACGAAAGTTCTTTCTCTGGTATCGGTGCAACTGGATTTGCAATACCAGCCGATTCTATTGCGATTTATGAAGATGTAATTACTATAAATAATCCGGAATTATGGTCTCCACACAATCCCAATTTATATATTCTAAGAGTAGGTCTACAAGATGAAAATTCCATTATATATGATGATTACTTTACTCAATTTGGAATTAGAACTGTTAATACTTCCGGAAATAAATTTTTACTAAATGATAGAATAATGTTTTTAACCGGAACTGCACGCCATGAAGATCATCCGGTTTATGGAAGAAGTCTGCCAAAAGAAATTATTTATAGTGATTTACAACTTGTCAAATCGTTAAACGTAAATTTTTTAAGAACTGCACATTATCCCAATCATCCTTATACTTATTTGATTTTAGATCGACTTGGAATTACTGCAATGGAAGAAATTCCATTATGGCAAGTTGATACAGATGAACCTTGGCAAATTCAAAATAATGAGAGAAAAATGCACTTACAAATGTTTAGAGAAATGGTTTATAAAGAATATAATCGTCCTTCTGTAGTTATTTGGAGTATGTCAAATGAGTGTCACGAAGAAACAAATAGGTTAGTTTACAACCAAATAGTAATTGATGATTTTAAGCAAAATTATGATGACGGAAGATTAATTTCTCAATCTCCGGCTGCTGATAAACCGGGTCCGACTGATGTAACTCAAAACCAAGTAGATATTGCCGGATGGACAATGTATTTTGGAATTTTTCACGGTTCGACCTATTTTGGTGGAACTTATAACTTTATAAATCAAGCTAAAACAAGTTTCCCGGAAAAACCAATTTTGGATACTGAATTTGGATACTGGTCATCAGAAAATAATTCTACTTTACAAGATCAAGTTACCATAGCAGATGAAACTTTCAAAGCGTTTAAAATTCATGCCTCATTAAATCAAGATGGAACTGTAAATACAAACGGTTCACTTATGGCTTGCACTTGGTGGTGTATTTTTGATGGGTACACTGCCGGAATTCCAAGAGGATTTCAA
>JBGSKB010000262.1:0-6568 GCA_041741395.1 Melioribacteraceae bacterium | reverse complement strand
GTTGGCCCGGTCCAGATTCTGATGGAAGCGAAACAAATGGTAGAATCGATATTGGCGAATCTAATTACGATATAACTGATATTGATGAAGCAGATCAAGCTGGGTTAGGACATATTTATGTTTATGAAGGAAATAAAGAATTAAGAAATCAGAAAGGTTTTTGGGAAAAATATTTAAGTAAAGTTGAAGAACCTGAGATTGAAGAAACGGATGATGATATAGTTTTTATTTTTGGTGCAAAAGATGTTAAACTAGAAACTACAGACGCACTTGAACAAGCACAAAGACCCGTTTGGAAAAGATTTACAATTGCATTGTTAATGGGTGAAAACCAGGAAGACATTGTAAGAAATAAATCTACTATGCAAAGTATTTATAATGATAATTATAGATTTCTAACTCCTCCGTTGCAACCAACTCTTATCTCAAATGTTTCGGATAGAAAAGTACAATTATATTGGGATACTGAGGCTGAAACTTCTAAAGATCCATTTTTTGGATTAGACTTTAATGGTTACAGACTTTATAAAAGCACTGATCCGGATTTCTTAGACATTAAAACAGTTACAGATGCTTTTGGTAATGTGCTTTTATTTGAGCCGTTAGAAATCTATGATAGATCTGATGATGGTTTGCGAGGTGCCCATCCAATTCCATTTCCAAATCTTGGTGTTCATTATGATATGGGAAATAACAGTGGTTTAAAACATTCCTATCTTGATACTTTAGTTGAAAATGGGCGAACATATTATTATGCGATAACTTCAATTGATGCCGGGAATGATTATGATTTTTTTGATAGAGGAATTGTTACAGAAAATTATCCATTACAAGCGATGCCAAGCGAATGTGCTTTTAACATAACAGTCAATGAATTAGGTGATGTTGTTTTTCGTGATAGAAATACCGCAGTGTGTAAACCTCAAGAATCGGCAGCCGGTTACACCGAACCATATGTTGATTCATTAAAAATTAATCATATTGGCGGATATTCAAGAGGCGGAACTTTTAATGTAGATGTATATAATAAACATCATGCAACAGATCATTTAGCCGATATTTATCAATTAACATTTAAAGATGATGGCTGGCTGACTGCACTAACACCGCTTTATAAATGGGGCGGAACAAAAGGTATTACTTTAAAGAATCTTACAACTGGAGATACATTATTTGATGTTCAACATCCTGGTCCATCAGAATTTGTTAAGAAAGGTTATGCAGCAATTGAAAGAGGAGTTTATCAAGGTGTTAAATATGACTTAAAATTCCCAATTGAAGATGAAATAAATAATGATAATGTTAGAAATATTTCAGTTATTAAATACAATAAATATAATCGTGAAACAACGGATTGGAAATTATGGGCAACAGATACAAAATCAAATATTCGCTGTAATGCAATAGAATTAACTGGTTCTGGTTATGCTTTACCGCGTGATTTTGATTTAGTTGTTTATGATCATATTGTAGATACATCATATGCTCCCCCAGGTTCACTTGTGTTGAAAGAATATCCAATAAACTTTGCTGTTTGGGATGTTACCGATCCAAATAATAAAATTAAAATGACTCTTAATGTTATTTATGAAAAAAATAGAAACAATGGAAATTATCTGCCTCCCGAAATGTTTGGACAGATTTGGGACAGCACACGTGTAGTAATTAAATTCCCTAAATATGATAATGTTGTAAGTAATGATAGATATTGGTCGTCTTGGGAATTAAGATTCTTTAAACCGGATTTTGAACGAACTGACACAACTGTTATTCCACCGGCTCCCGGAGATATTTATAGTTTTAGAACAGAAAGAAATCCTACTGAGCAAGACACATTCCGTTTTGTAATTGAGGGTGGGGAATGGAAAGCTGCAGATGTAAAAATAACAGATGAGAAGAAAGTTTATGTTGTTCCGGATCCTTATGTTGCAGCAAGTACGTTAGAAACAATTTATGAAATTGCCGGTAATTCTCAAAGACGTGTTGATTTTGTAAATCTTCCGCCCAAATGTACAATTTATATTTTTACAGCAAGCGGTGAACTGGTTAAAAAAATTGAACATGAAGATGCTTTTGATGTTGGAAGACACCCTTGGGATTTAACAACAGAAGACGGTCCTGAAGTTGCATTTGGTATGTATTTCTTTGTGGTTGAAGCAAAAGGACTTAAGACACAAAGAGGTAAATTTGCAATAATTAAGTAGTATAAATTATTAGGTAGTTTATAATTTTGAATTCACATAAATATAAATTTGTAAACCCGATTATTATAACAATAATCGGGTTATTTTTTTTATCATGCTCGGATGATAAAATTCCCGAAGATCAAATAATTGTTAAAGTTGGCGATAAAATTATTACCGTGGACGAATTTAAAAGTAGTTTTGAATTCAGTTTAAAAACCTTACGATTAGGAAATAATCCCAGAAAGCAATACTTAGATTTAATGATCAAAGAATTATTAATAGCCAATGAAGGTTATAGTAAAGGTTACAATAAAAGTAAATATGTAACTGATCGTGTAAATAATAGAACAAATAATAATTTATTAGAATCATTTTATCTTAAGCACGTTCATGCAAAAGTAAAAATTCCGGAAGAAAAAATTGTTGACGCATTAAAAAAATCAAGTGTAAAATTCAGACTTTTAATTTATCCAACGCCATCAATACAAAAAGCTGCTGAAGCATATACCCAAGCGCAGATTAGTAATTTAGGAGATTATATTGATAAACAGATTGATAAATTTGAAGTTAGAAATGTTAAGAAAGAGAATTTTGAAACGGAATGGATAGATTATATGGAAATGCCTCCGCAAATGTTTGCTTCAATTCAAAATTTAGAAATTGGAAAACCATCCGAACCGATTCCTTTCAATGATGGATACGCAATCTTTCAAGTTGTTGAAATTAAACGCGAAGCAATAAAATCCGATGAACTGAAATTTGGTCCCAAACGAAAAAAAATGTATGCGCGTTTATATAATGTTGAATCTGATAGAATTGTTCATGAATTAATGGATTCGTTGCTAACTCCATTAGATATTAGAGTTAGCAATAATACTATTGACAAAATGATTAAACCATTATTTGAATGGATTAAAAGTGGAATTTCTAAAAGAGGTTCAATTGTAAAAAATTTGAATTCAGTTTCTGATACTTCAAAAAGTTATTTAAAAGAATTAAAAAAATTACTTCCACAAAAAATATATTCTTCTACAAATGGAACAACAACAGTTGAAGATTATTTTAATTATATGAATTACCACAGAAAAAATATTATTGAAAGTTCTGATTTGAATGATCTTAAAAATCGATTGATAACTGAAGTTGGTACAATGATTAAAAACAATCGGTTTATCGAAATTGCAAAATCTGATGGATTTTTAGATTCTGCAAATGTTAAAAAGGATATTGAATTATGGGAAGAAAAATGGACTTATGATATTTACAGAGATCATTTAATTCAAAAAATTAGTGTTTCAAAAGATGAAATGAAAAATTATTTTAAGTACAGATGGAAAGAATTAAGGATTTCTGATGTTGATTCAACAAGATTTTATAAATACAAAGATGATGTTAATAATGCCATACTTTTTGAAAAACACAAAAATATGCTGGACAAAGAACTTGATGATTTAAAAAAGAAATATTCAATATGGATTAACAACGATGTGCTTTATAAATTAAAATTAAATGACGGACCGAAATCACTTGAAACCTCTGTACTTGTTGTTAAAAATTTTACGGGTGAATTTTTAGTTCCAACAGTAGATACACAATGGTTCTATTATTAGTTATAAGCATGAAAAATTTATTTAAATTTTGAGAAAATAATTTATGAAAACCTATTTATTTTTTTTACTAATAAGTTTTGTAGTATCAAATTGCACAAAATCAACTACTGATAATGATAAAGTAAAACACCAATCAATAGTAAAAGAAGAGTTTATTTACGATACATTAAATTCACCAACTCCGCAATGTCATGCATCCACAATTGCAGTAAGCGGAAATAATTTAATTGCAGCTTGGTTTGGCGGAACTCATGAAAAAAATCCCGATGTTGGAATTTGGGTTTCTATAAATGGAAATGGAAAATGGTCCGAACCAATTGAAGTTGTAAATGGAATTCAAAAAGATGGATCAAGATTTCCTTCATGGAATCCGGTTTTATTCCAACCGCAAGATGGACCTTTGTTTCTTTTTTATAAAGTTGGACCAAGTCCAAAAGAGTGGTGGGGACTTTATGTGACTTCAAAAGATAATGGGAAAAGTTGGTCAGAACCGATTCTGCTTCCAAAGGGAATTTATGGACCAATAAAAAATAAACCAGTTCAGTTAAAAACTGGAGAAATATTTTCACCAACCAGCACTGAACATGACGGATGGAAAATTCAAATTGAACAAAGTAAAGATTTAGGAAAATCTTGGTTTTCATCCGGCGATTTAAATGATGGAAAGGAATTTGGCGCTATTCAACCAACAATTTTAATACATCCGAATAATAATTTACAATTACTTTGTAGAACTGAGAACGAAGTTATCTCGCAAGTTTGGTCAAATGATAATGGAAAAACTTGGGGTAAAATGACTTCGTTAGCTTTACCAAATCCTAATTCCGGAATTGATGCAGTTACTCTAAAAGATGGAAGACATTTATTAGTTTATAACCCTACAAATAAAAATTGGGGTGATCGAGTTCCGCTGTCTATTGCAATTTCTCATGATGGAAAAAACTGGAAAAATATTTTAGAATTAGAATCAGTCAGAACTCCAGAAAAAGCAAAAGATGAAGAATATTCATATCCATCTGTAATTCAATCAAATGTTGGATTGGTTCATATTGTTTATACATGGAATAGAAAAACAGTTAAATATATAGTATTAGATCCAGAAAAAATTTAAATATATTTTAAAATTCGAAGGAAGAAATTATGAAAAAATTTAAAGCAGTTTTAATTTCATTTTCTTTCACTTTATTATTAACAACATCAATTTCTGCCTCTGAATTTAAAACTGGTACTGCTGTACGAATAATTACACCTAATCCTTTACTTCCGGTTTCTGGTGGTGTTGGAATTCCAAATCCATCCACAATTAAAAAAGGCGAATTAACTTCAAGAGCTTTAGTGGTAGAAAAAGATAATATAATCTTCGCAATTGTTTCTATTGATAATTTAGGAGTTACAAAAATTATTGGCGATAGAATTAGAAAGTTAGTCCCAAAAATAAAACCGGAAAATATTTTAATTGGCGCAACTCATACTCATAGTGCACCGGATTTATATGGCTTTGCCGATGAAAAGGGAAATAGTGGGACAGATTTAAATTATATTGAATTTGTAATTCAAAAAACTGCCGAAGCAATAAATGAAGCTTTGGAAAATACTAAAAAAAGTTTATTAAAGATTGCAGTTGAAGAAATTAATGGTAAAATTGCCTATAATGCTTACGCCCCAAAATTATACGATCCAAGATGTGGTGTAATTCAATTCATTTCTTCAAGCGATAAAAAAGTTATTTCTACATTAGTCAATTATGCAATTCATCCTGAAGTAATTGGAAGCGATCGAGGAATTTGCACTCCGGATTTAATTGGACCATTTTATAACAAAATTGAAACGCAAGTTGGCGGCATCGCAATTTTTATGAATAGTGCACAAGGCGGAATGGTTACTGCTGATAATCGTTTGGAAAATGGAAATGAAGCAAATAATTGGGAAGAATGTATTAGAATTGGAGAATTATTAGCAGATGAATCTTTAAGAATAATTTCAAATGCGGAAATTCAAGAAAATCCAAAAATAGAAATTGCATTTCAAGAGTTAAAACTTTCCGTTGAAACTGAACTTATGAAATTTATTTTGGAACATGCAATTATTGATTATAATCTTCAAAACAAAAATGAAGTTTCTACAATTTTAAATTTAATAAATATTGGAACTGCACAAATTATTACAATTCCAGGCGAAGCTCTACCAAATATCGGATTTTATTTAAAGAGAAAAATGAAAACTAAAAATCCTTTTTTATTTGGGTTAACAAACGATGCTTATGGATATATTTTAACAAAAGAAGATTTTAATAGTTTTAAAACATATAATTATATTTCAAGTACTAGTCTTGGAGAAAGAACCGGAGAAATATTTATAAATTCTGCACTGGAATTAATAAATAAAAATTCCGCCTCTGAATAACAAATTTATTTAAACTAACTTAAAAGCTATAAAATGAAAAAAAAACTACTGCCGCTTTTACTCTTTGTTAATTCTATTATTTTTTCACAAGACAAAATTATTATTGATGGAAACTTTGAAGATTGGGGAAATGTTCCAATTGCTGTAACTGATTCTGCAAATAATGTTCATGATACGGATGGATATCCGGAAGGAGGAACACCAACTCAATCTATTGATTACTCAGATGTTGATCTTCTCGAAGTTAAATTTTCGAATGATGATTATGCACTTTATGGGTATGTAAAATCGAAGGGAATAATTGGAAGAACTTCTTCAACTTCACTTGGTCATACCAAAAACGGAAGATATTATTTTATTTTTACAATT
>JBGSKB010000261.1:0-2184 GCA_041741395.1 Melioribacteraceae bacterium | reverse complement strand
ATTTTATTTTAACGATGGTGGAACTTTAGAAAATTTAACAGATGACACTTGGGGTAAACTTACAGAATCCAGTGGATTAAGAAATAAAGATATTAGAGATTTGGCAATTGATAAATTTGGCGAAATAATAATTGGTACAAGCAGCGGTGTTGATATTATTCCAGATCCTTCTTCACCCACTTCCATTAGAAATGATCAGTATTTTGCTATTAGATCAGAAATAATTAATGCAGTTGCCGTTGATGCAATAAATCAAAAATGGTTTGGAACTGAAAATGGAATTTTCTTGATGAGTTCAGATGGGTCAATATTAATTGCAAATTTTACAAAGGAAAATTCTTCTCTTCCTTCAGATAACATAAATGATATCGCAATTGATGAAAACAATGGAATTATTTATGTCGGTACTGATTTTGGTTTAACAACAATCAACACAATGTTTATAAAACCAAATGAAAATTTTTCAGAAATAACTGCATATCCTAATCCAGTTGAAATTTCAAACAAAGATAATAATAACCTCATTATTAATGGACTAATTGAAGATTCTGAAATTAAAATTTTAAACATCGCTGGAAATGTTATTCAAGAGTTTAGTTCAATTGGTGGAAAAACAACTTTTTGGGATTGCAAAGACAAAAATGGAAATTTAGTCCCCTCCGGTGTTTATATAATTGTTGCATATGATATGGAAATTAATCAAGTTGGACATACTAAAGTTGCAGTTCTTCGTAAATAAAATTCCTTTACTTCATGATAGATATTAATAATCTTTCCGTACAATTTACCGGTGAAAATTTATTTGAGAATGTTAATCTAAAAATTCTGCCTCAAGATAAAATTGCTTTAGTCGGTTCAAACGGAACCGGAAAATCCACATTTCTAAAAATGCTTTCCGGAAAACAATCTCAAGAAAGCGGAACTATTTCTTCAAAAAAAGGATTGAAAATCGGTTACCTTCCGCAAGAATTAATTTCAACAAGTAAAAGTACAATTTTTGAAGATGTTAGAAATTCTCTTACCAATATCATTGCAATTGATGAAAAAGAAAAACAGCTACAATTAAAACTTTCGCAAACTGCTGAAAAAGGAAATGAGCATGATGAAATAATTCATCAGCTTGGGAATTTAAATCATACAAAAGAAGAAATTGGTTACTATGAAATAAATTCAACAATAGAAAAAATATTAATGGGTTTAGGTTTTTCCAAAGAAAACTTTTCACTTTCCACTTCAGAATTATCCGGCGGCTGGCAAATGAGAGTTGAACTTGCAAAAATTTTAGCTTCAAACAATGATTTAATACTTTTGGATGAACCTACAAACCATTTGGATATTGATTCACTTCAATGGTTGGTAAAATTTTTAAAATCTTTTAAAGGCGCAATTATTCTTGTAAGTCATGATAGATATTTTGTAAATAATATTTGCAATAAAACTTTAGAAATCTATAATAAAAATGTAACCTTCTACAAAGGAAGTTATAATGATTATTTAAATTTTAAGGAAGAACGTGCAGAACGATTAAAATTGGAATTTGCAGAACAGCAAAAAAAAATAAAACAAACAGAACAATTTATTGAACGATTCAGATACAAAGCTACAAAAGCAAAACAAGTTCAAAGCAGAATTAAGCAGCTTGATAAAGTTGAAAGAATTGAATTGGTTGAAACGGAAAATAAAATTCATTTTCATTTTTTTGATACAACTCCGAGCGGTGTAATTCCAATTAAAATTTCTGACATTTCCAAAGCATATGGAAATTTAAATGTTTTGGAAAATATTAATTTTGATATTGAAAGAGGAGAAAAAATTGCTTTAGTCGGACCAAACGGTGCCGGTAAAACAACTTTATCAAAAATTATTTCTAAAAGATTGGAGCCAACTTCCGGGAAATTAGAATTTGGACACAACACATTAATATCATTTTATGCTCAAGATGTTGTTGATAATTTAAATTTAGAAAATGATATTATTACCGAATTATTTGAAAGCGATTCAGAAAGCACAATCGCTCAACTACGATCTTTACTTGGTGCTTTTTTATTTAACGGCGATGAAGTTTTTAAAAAAATAAAAGTTCTTTCCGGTGGAGAAAAAAGTCGTGTGGGTCTTGCAAAAGTTCTTCTTACAAAAGCTAATACAATTATTCTTGATGAACCGACAAATCATTTGGATTTTGAT
>JBGSKB010000260.1:0-6198 GCA_041741395.1 Melioribacteraceae bacterium | reverse complement strand
TAGTTAATGGCAAAAAAGAAATCGGGATTTATAAACGCAAAAAACAAGCAACTTATTTTTACTATTGGAACTGGATTTTTATTAGTTATCATTCTGCTCGGATATTTATTTTATAATCACATTGTATCCGGATTACCTTCTTTAGATCAACTTGAAAATCCAAAACAAAGTTTGGCAAGTAATGTAATTAGTATCGATAACGAAGTTATTGGTCAATATTATAGAGAAAACCGAAGAGAAATTAGTATTGACAGCATTCCGTCATTTGTTGTAGATGCTTTAATTTCAACAGAAGATAGAAAATTTTATGATCACTGGGGAGTTGATTTAGGAAGATTTATTAAAGCAATGTTTAAAACAATTTTCCTCGGGAAAAAAGAAGGCGCAAGTACAATAACTCAACAATTAGCAAAAAATTTGTATGATCTGAAAGTTGCCCGCGAAAATTTATTTCAAACCGGTGTGAGAAAAATTAGAGAATGGTTTACGGCAATCCAAATTGAACAAACATATACGAAAAAAGAAATTCTGCAGATGTATCTGAACAATTCCTTCTTCGGAAACAGAGCATATGGAATTGAAATGGCTACACAAAATTATTTTGGGAAAAGTGCAAAAGAATTAACACTTCCTGAAGCTGCAGTTTTTATTGGATTGTTAAAATCGCATGTTTACTATAATCCAATCCGCAGACCAGAAAATGCACTACAAAGAAGAAATGTTGTTCTTTACAATATGGTGGATAATGGATTATTGTCTGAAGAAGAATATGAAAAATTGATAAATGTTCCACTTAAACTTACTGCAGAAAATTTAAATGATGGAATGCAAAGTTCTATTGCTCCTCATTTTGTTGAACATGTAAGAAAACAATTAGAATCAATGGCGGATAAATATGGGTATAATCTTTATGAAGACGGCTTAAAAATTTATACAACAATAAACTATAAGATGCAAAAAATAGCAAATAAAGCTGCATCTGATCATTTAAACGAATATCAAAAATTGTTCAATAAACATTGGAATTGGTCAAATAATCAATCAACCTTGAATGATCATATTGACAAAGCAATAAAGAATGATCAAAATTATCAGACGGCTAAAGGTGAAGAAAAGAAAAGAATTTATAGAACTTTAAGAAATTCCAAAACATTTATTGATTCAGTTAAAACAATAGCCCAAACAATTGAAGTTGGATTTGTCTGCTTAGATGCAACTAATGGTGAAATTAGAGCAATGATTGGTGGGAAAAATCAAGATTTTAGTTATGGAATAAATCACGCTACCCAAACTAAAAGACAACCGGGATCATCATTTAAACCCATTGTTTACGCAACAGCTTTAGATAATGGACTATATCCCGCATTCCCAATTATTAACCAAGAATTTAATTACGGCGGATGGAATCCTCACAATTTTGATAATTCCACCGGTGGATTTATGACTCTACGCGACGGATTAAGAAATTCGGAAAATCTTATAAGCGCAAGATTAATTATTGAAGGGCATGTTGAACTTTGGCAAGTAGGAAGAATGGCTAGTAAATTAGGAATTAAAACAAAATTGGATTTAGTTCCGTCTATTTCTCTTGGAACTTCTGAAGTTACACTAATGGAATTAACTTCCGCATATGCTACTTTTGCGAATAAAGGAATTTTTAGTGAACCAATTTCAATTATAAAAATTGAAGATAAAGATGGTATTACTATTGATCAATTTTCTCATAGTTCTAAAGAAGCATTATCTGCGGAAACAACATTTTTAATTACAAATATGCTTGAAACCGTTATGAATGAAGGAACAGGTAGAAGAACTAGATCAATTCATAAGTTTTATAGACCAGCAGCTGGGAAAACCGGAACAACTCAAGATTATTCAGATGCGTGGTTTATGGGATTTACACCACAATTAGCCGCAGGTGTTTGGGTTGGATTTGATGATAGAAGAGTTTCTTTTACAGGTAAATATGGACAAGGATCACAAGCTGCAAATCCTATTTGGTCAAATTTTATGCGTGAAGTTTATAGTCAACTTGATTTTCCATTTGAATCATTTACAATTCCGGAAAGTGGAAACATTACAACAGTAAAATTCTGTAGGGAATCTATTTATCAATTTGGTAATCCAAGATTATTTTCCAGCGATTGTTCAACCGGTGAAGTTATTGATTATATTAATCTTAAAGATATTCCAATTCCATTTGTTAAAGGAAGAGATACTAAAGTAAATTTATATACAAAATTTTACAGACCTGATAGTTTATCGCACGAAGCTCAAGAAATTAATGAATAATTTTTTGAATCTTATTTTGATGATAATATTAAATTTCTGAGAATAGAATTGAAGCACGTAAAAGAGAAAAATATTTAAAATCTGGAATTGGGAAACAATTTTTAAAAAGCTTGATAAAAAAAGCCCGGATGGCGAAATTGGTATACGCGCTAGGTTCAGGTCCTAGTGGGAGCAATCCTGTGCAGGTTCGAGTCCTGTTTCGGGCACATAAATAATTTTTGTATTGATTTGATTAAATAATATTGAGTGATCAAATTAAAAATTCCGACTTAACAATTCTTTACAATCAAGCAATTGATTTTACGAATTCACATTATGAAAACTTTCCAGTTCTTTCTTTTTTTGTCCCTAAAAATCTAAGAAAATATATAGCAGTTGTCTATCAATTTGCAAGACAAGCTGATGATATTGTCGACGAGGGACCTTATTCAATTGAAGAAAAACTTATTCAACTTGAGAATTACGAAAATGAATTAATAAATTCTCATAATCAAAAATATCAAAATGATTTTTGGAAAGTTTTTCATCGCACTGTTATTGCAAAAAATTTATCTAAAGAAAACTTTATTAATTTGATAAAAGCATTTAAACAAGATTTGATAAAATTTAGATATAATAATTTTGATGATTTATTAAACTATTGTGAAAATAGTGCTGATCCCGTTGGCAGAATAATTTTGGAAATTTATAATATTAGAAATAATGAAGCCAAGAATTATTCAGATTTAATTTGTACTGCATTACAATTAACAAATTTTTATCAAGATGTTTCAATAGATTTTCAAAAAGGAAGAATTTACATTCCTCAAAATGAAATGAACGATTTTTCAATAGATGATAATGATATTAAAAATTCAATAAATAAAATTAAATTTGCAGAACTTATGGAATTTCAAGTTAATCGGACAAAAAAAATGTTTTTGGAAGGAAGAAAAATTTTAAACTTTTTACCATTCAGATTACGATTGCAAATTTTAGTCACAATCAAAGGTGGGGAAGAAATTCTTAACAAAATTAAAAAGTTAAATTATGATGTAATAAATCAAAGACCAAAATTAAATAAAATTGATTTCATTAAAATTTTCTTATCAACAATCATTTTTGGAAAATAGTTATAGAAACATCACGAGAAATATCAAAAAAAAGTAAAAGTAGTTTTTATTATACTTTTGCCTTTTTGCAAAAAAATAAACGAGAAGCAATCAAAACAGTTTATGCTTTTTGTAGAAAAACTGATGACATTGTTGACAATAATTTTGAATCACAAGATGCAAGATTTGAAAATTTAAAAAAATGGAAAAGTGATTTAGAATTATCATTAAAAGGGAAATCGAAAAATAAATTATTGATTGAATTAAAAGATGTAATTGATTTCTTTAAAATTCCTACTAAACCATTTTACGATTTGATTGACGGCGTCGAAATGGATTTAGTAAAAAATAGGTACGAAAATTTTGATGAATTAAAAAAATATTGTTATAATGTTGCCTCTACGGTTGGATTAATGACAATTCCAATTTTCGGCTATAAAAATTCAAGTACGGAAAAATTTGCGATAAATTTAGGAATTGCCCTTCAACTGACTAATATTATTCGTGATGTGAAAACAGATGCAGAAAATAATAGAATTTATTTACCAAAAGAAGATTTGCGGAGATTTGGTTATTTCGAGTCTGAACTTGTAAATTTTACTTACAATGAAAAATTTGTTGAGTTAATGAAATTTCAATCAAACAGAGCTAGAAATTATTATAGTGAGGCTGATAAGTTTTTGCCTTCAAAAGATAAATCAAATATGTTTACTGCGCGTGCAATGGAATATATTTATCTTCGACTACTTGATAAAATTGAACAAGAAAATTATGATGTATTTTCTAAAAAAATTAGAGTTTCAAATATTAATAAAATATTCATTGCGCTTTCAGTTTTTATAAAATATAAAACTTTATATAAATGGCTAAATGCATAATTATTGGCGGCGGAATTACCGGATTATCAACAGCTGTTTACCTTTCTAAATTTGGCCACGAAATAGAATTAATCGAATCCTCGCCAAAACTTGGGGGAAGAACCTACTCTTTTTTTAGTAATTCATTTCAAACTGAAATTGATAACGGTCAGCATTTATTGATGGGCGCTTATAAATACACTTTAGATTTTTTAAAGTTGACAAACGCAATTGACAAACTTGAACTTCAAGAAAATCTAAAAGTTGTTTACATAAATAAATTTGGTGGAAAGTTAAAAATCGATGCTTCAAAATATTTTTATCCCTTTAACTTGATAAACGCAATTTATAATTTTAATGCATTAAACTTTAATGAAAAATTAAATTTTATAAAATTCATAATTTTTCTTCCTTTTCAAAACAAATCAAGTTTAGAAAATTTATCAGTTATAGAATGGCTGAAGAAAAAAAATCAAAGTATAAATTCAATAAAATCTTTTTGGGAAATTTTAACTGTAAGTGTGCTAAACACTAATATTGATGAGGCTTCTGCGTATTTATTAAAAAAAATGTTAATCAAAATATTTTTTGCCGGAAATAAATCATCAACAATTATAATTCCAAAAGAAAATTTGAATAAAATATTTGTTGACTCAACTTTAGAATTTATGAAACAAAAAAAATTTACTTATTCGGTTTCGGAAAAATTAGAAAACATAAAAATTGATAAAAATGTAGTTAAGGAAATTAGAACAAATAAAAGAACTTTTACTCAATTTGATTATTTGATTTTAGCAATTACACCTTATCAAATAAGAAAAATAATTTGTAATGAAAATTTGATTGATAACAATTTTGATAAATATGAAACTTCTGCAATTATTTCAGTTAATCTGAAACTTAAAGAAAATTTTATGACAGAAAAATTTGTTGCACTTATCGATTCGAAAATTCATTGGATTTTTAATCACGGCGAATTTATTACAATTGTAATTAGCGATGCAAATAGATATGTTGAATTTCCACAAGATATAATTGTAGAAATTTGCATTTCTGAACTTCAAAAATATTTTAAGGAATTTAAAAAGGAATTCGTTTTTGAAAGTTCTGTAATTAAGGAAAAAAGGGCTACAATTAAATCAACTCCTAATTTTGAAAAAATTCGTAGCAAAGTAAATTCTAAAATAAGTAATCTCCAATTTGCCGGAGATTGGACAAATACCGGTTTCCCTCAAACAATTGAAAGTGCTATTTACAGCGGATTGAAAGCAGCAAAAAAAATATGCTCATAAAATTTCCTCAAATTATACGTTCTTGTTGTTTTTATTTAGTAGAAAATATTATATTAGGCTATAGGAGTATTTTTATAGTATAAAGTAAATTTATAATTACTAATTAATATTTTATTTAAAGCAACCGGAGGTTAACATGTCAGATTTAAAAGAAAAGCTGTTCAAGAAAATTGAAGCATGGCGCCCACGCACAACGCGTCTTCTCAAGGAATTTGGAAATGTTAAAGTTGACGAAGTTGATATTGGTCAAATTATTGGTGGTGCAAGAGATATTAAAAGTTTAGTTACAGATATTTCATATCTTGATCCATTTGAAGGAATCCGTTTCCGTGGATTAACAATTCCAGAAGTTTTAGAAAAACTTCCAAAAGTTCCCGGTGCAGAAATGCCTTATGTTGAAGGATTCTTTTACTTTTTATTAACCGGCGATATTCCTTCTATGGAAGATGTTCAAGCTGTAGCTGAAGAATTTAGTAAACGTCACGAAGTTCCTAAATATGTCTTTGATATTTTAAAAGCTATGCCGGCAGATTCTCACCCGATGGTTATGTTTTCAACAGCAATACTTGCTATGCAGAGAGAATCAGAATTTGTTAAAGAATATAATTCCGGACATTTAAAGAAAAATGATTATTGGGCTCCAACTTATGAAGATGGTTTAAATCT
>JBGSKB010000259.1:0-2580 GCA_041741395.1 Melioribacteraceae bacterium | reverse complement strand
AGGCAAAAGCTGCTTATGAAAATTCGCAAAGCACTTATGAAAGATACAAAGCTTTACACGAAGCTGGTGGTGTTTCTGCTCAAAATTTAGATAATGTAAAAACTCAGTACGAAGTTAATAAAGCAAATTGGGAAACGGTCGGAAAAGTTGTTCATGCCTTGGCACCAATTTCCGGTTATGTAACAAAAGTTGCGGTTAATGAATCTGAAGATGTAAAAAAAGAAACTGTTCTTGTTACTGTTGCTGATTTGCGCAAAATAAAAGCAAGTATTCAAGTTTCTGAAGATGAAATTAATGATGTTAAAAAAGGCGGAAAAGCTTTTGCTGAATGGCAAGGATTAAAAATTAGCGGAGTAATTTCTCAAGTTGATATGGCGATGGATCCGATGACGCAATCTTTTAATGCAGACATAATTTTTGATAATCCAAATGCTCAAATTAAAGCTGGCGTTACTGCCGATATTACAATTCTTAATGAAGATAAAAACTCTGAATCAATAACTTTAGCAAGAAAAGATTTAATAAAAAAAGGAAATGATTTTTACGTTTACGTTTTTCAAAACGGAAAATCAATTTTGAAAAAAGTTGAATTAGGAAAATCAAGCGGAACAAATGTTGAAATTTTATCCGGAATAAATGAAGGAGAAAAAGTTATAACGGAAGGTCAAACATTTTTAGAAAATAACACAAAAGTTAAGATTATTAATTAGGAGAACGTAATGATTATTTCTGATTTATCAATAAAAAGACCAATAATGATGACAATGTTTTTATTGGTTACGGTTCTCTTCGGAACAATATCTTACTTTTCTCTTAAGTTAGATTTAATGCCCGATGTAGATATTCCATATGTAACAATTCAAACAATTTACCCGGGTGCTGGTCCGCAAGAAATTGAAACACAAGTAACAAAAAAAATTGAAGATGCGGTTTCATCTGTTAGTCAAATTAAATCATTAACTTCTTATTCACTTGAAGGAGTTTCAATTGTTGTTCTTGAATTTGAACTAAATAAAAATATAGATATTGCCAATCAAGAAGTAAAAGATAATATTGATGGAATTATTAGCAATTTACCGACGGATATTAAAAAACCGGTAATTAAGAAAATAGATTTTGGCGCTCAGCCTGTAATAGACTTAGTTCTTTCCGGTGATAAATCGCCAATTGAACTTTATGAAATTGCAGAGAAAAAGCTTAAAGATAGATTTTCTCAGATTGATGGAGTTGGTAATGTAAATATTGTTGGCGGGCAGCAAAGAGAAATTAGAGTTGAATTAGATAACAGAATTGTTTATCAAAATGCAATTTCTTTAACACAGCTTAATCAAATGCTAAGTGCAGAAAATATGGATATTCCCGGCGGACAAATTCAAAGAGAATCTCAAGAATATTCTTCACGTGTAAAAGGAAAATTTAATTCAATTGATGAAATGCAAAAATTGCAAATTCAAACTTTGTTTGGACCAAAGGAATTAGGCAAATTGGCAAATGTTAAAGATGATGGAAAAGAAGTTAGAATTAGAAGTACATATATAAATAATACAACAAAACGTAAAGATGAGAATGTTGTATTTCTATCTTTGATAAAAGCTTCTGATGGAAATACGGTAGATCTTGCTAAATCCGTTTATGAATTATTGCCGGAATTAAAACAAGAACTTCCAAAAGGAATAAATCTTGAAATTATAACTGATAAATCAGAATTTATTAGAGCTTCGGTTGAAGATACTCTTGGAAATATTGCAATGGGAATTGGTTTAACTGCTTTAGTTCTACTTTTCTTTTTGCATGATTTAAGATCAACAATAATTGTTGCTTTATCAATGCCATTCTCAATTATTTCAACATTTTTATTAATGGATTTATCGGGATTCTCACTCAACGTAATGTCTTTGATGGGATTATCAACGTCTATAGGAACTTTGGTTGCAAACTCAATTGTAGTTCTGGAAAATATTTTCCGACACAAAGATATGGGACATAGCAGAAAAGAAGCCTCCGCAAAGGGAACATCTGAAGTGTTTATCGCAGTAGTTGCTTCAACAATGACAAACATTGTTGTGTTTGTGCCTATTGCAAATATGTCAAGTTTAATTGGACAATTCTTTAGAGAATTTGCATTAACAGTAACTTTTGCAACAATTTTTTCTATCATTGTTTCATTTACCTTAACACCAATGCTGGCTTCAATGATATTGCCGGAACATGATACAAAAAAACATAAGATTGGGGAATGGTTAGAAAAAATGTTTAAAAGTTGGGAACTTAGTTATAAAAAAATGTTAAGTATTGTAATAAAAAATAGATTAAACAGTGCTTTAACAATTGCAGCTTCCATATTATTTTTCTTTTTCAGTTTATTTGTTGCATCAAAATTAAGTTTTGAATTTATGCCATCACTTGATGAAGGAATGATAAATATTCAAGTCGAATTGCCTCAAGGTTATAATCTAGAAGAAACATCAAATTTATTAAGTGAAGCTGAAAAAAGAATTACATCTCACAAAGAAGTAAAACATATTTTAACACAATTAGGCAAAATCAGCGATTTAGATCAAGGAACAAATATTGCATTAA
>JBGSKB010000258.1:0-5263 GCA_041741395.1 Melioribacteraceae bacterium | reverse complement strand
AAAATATTTTTATTAATTAGACATAAATTTTGAAAAGGTATTTTAATCTTAAAGCCCTTTTAAAATTTTGAAATTAAATGTGTACAATTATTAAATTTATTTAACAAAAAGCGGTAAGTCTTGGCGGAGGTGATAATGGTTCAAAATTTATATATTTCTTTAAATCAATATTTTCAATTCTGGAATTTTCTAAAGTTGGAATAAAATTATTTATCAAATTTGAAATTAACATATGATCAATTTTCAGAATTTCAAAAACAACCAAATGCTTTTGTTTGCTTTCTGTATCAACTTGTTTTTTCATTTCCTTTTGCAAATGACATTTTCCTAAACACATATTTTCGGGATTATCTTTTTGTTCACAAAGCTCGTTCACAATAAATGAATAATTCAGTATATAATCCATCAACGGAACAATTGTTCTAAAAGCATAAGTTGAGTAAACAAGCAATAAAATTAAATTTATTATTTTAAGATAAGTTGTCATCTATAATTTTATTTTAACGAAATATAGAAATTTTTAAAATAAAATGGAACAAAATATATTTTTTAGCATCTAATAGAAAAAAGGGGACTAAAAATGGCAAATAAATTTCAAGCGAGCTTTGATGAAGTTGTTAAAAAGATTGAAGATTTGATTAAAGAAGGAAATCTTAGACGAATAATTGTTAGAGATCAAAATGGTGAGAAATATATTGAAATTCCACTTTTAGTTGGTGCAATTGGATCTCTTGCTGCTCCATATATTACATTAATTGGTTTTTTAGCCGGAGTTCTTTCCAAATTTACTGTCGAAATAATCAAGAAAGATGAAACTCAAACTTCAGAATTTTATGAAGTAAGAAAGTGATTTGTTAAATTACTAAATCACAAGCATCCGGCGGCATCCAATGTGGATCTTTGCCATCCCATTTCACATTGCATCCAATTGGATTTGTAAGTTTTGTAGTGATTTCTTTTCCACTTGTTAATTCGGAAAGTGCATTTTCTAAATCACTAATTGTAATTAAGTGTGGATTTCTTGGATTATCTACTCCTCTACCAGTGTAACATAATTTTCTATTTTTATCAAACACAAAAAAGTGAGGAGTTCTTAAAGCACCGTATTTCATTGCAATTTCTTGGGATTCATCTCGTAAATAAATCCATGGAAATTTTTTCTCATTCATTCTAATTATCATATTTTCAAAACTATCTTCTGCATAAGTATTTTTACTGTTTGAATTTATTGCAACAAACCTAACATTTTTCTCAACAAATTTTTCTGCGGTTTTTCTTGTAATCTCATCAGAGTTAATTACATAAGGACAATGATTGCATGTGAAAAATATTACAAGAATTTCTTCTGCAAATTGAGATAGAGAATATTTATTTCCATCTGTGGCTGGAAGTAAAAAATTGGGAGCTGAATTACCAATTTCTAAAGTAAAAGACATTTTAATTCCTTTCTATTGCAAATAATTATTTAGGCTACCAAATCGGAAATTTCAAAAGTAATTTTATTTGTAATTTCTGAATTTTTCTTTAACATATCTTCAAAATATTCGTGATCAACTTCATTAATTTCTGTTGCATTTTTAATCCATTCCAATTCAAATAAATGCAGATCATCATCAATTAGAGCAATATTTACAGCATCTTTAATAAATCTTTTTGCTATTTCTTTTGATGAAAATTTAGGAGGTTCAAAATTTATGAAATTATTTTCTAGCAAATTATTTACTGATTCTTTTACAAAATTTTCTTCAAATCCTAAAATTTTTCCAAGATTTAATATTTTTATTTTTTCCTCTTTATGAATAATTCTGTCTTGTCCTACCAAAACCAATAAACCTCTAAAATAATTGCTTTTATCTTGAATTGTAATTTTCAAATTTTCTCCTAAAATTGATGTGAGGGTTCATCTTAATACAAAACTAATAAAACTTTGTTCCGATAAAAAGTAATTCTGAAATATTTGTTATAATCTATTCTTATAAACTGTTTTTAGTCATAATTGATCTGGCTGAATTTCTTCTAATGAAATGTTACGATTTTAATTTTTTAATTTACTGATTGCCTACCAAATTTTCTTTGCAAAATATCTTGCTTATTTGCTTAAAATAAATTATATAGTGTACATATGTTTACTATTGTAAGATATTTTTAACATGGCAGATAAGTCCGATATTTTTAGTTTAACGCAATATAAATTACCTCAAAACAAAGGAACAAATCCGGTAGTTGCAACTATTTACCCTTCCACCCCAAAACCCGGTTTTGATATTTATGATTATGAAATGCTCTTTAGAGATGAGGAAACGAAAAAATTAATTCGCGAAGGAAAAACAATTGGATGTTTTTATATTGAGTCGCCGGGAATGCGGTCTTTATTGCAAAGATTAAATTGTGATACTTTTGAAATGCTTACCGCCGCAAGTTCTATAATCCGCCCCGGAGTTGCAGAAAGCGGAATGATGCAAGAATTTATTGCCCGACATAAAAATCCAAAACTTAGAAAATATCTCATTCCGGAAATGGAAGAATATCTCGGCGAAACTTACGGAGTAATGGTTTATCAAGAAGATGTAATAAAAATAGCTCATCATATTGTTGGATTAAGTTTAGAAGAAGCAGATTACTTACGCCGGGCAATGAGCGGGAAAATGCGCTCGCATGATGCAATGAAAAAATTGTACGAACGATTTTTTGAATCGTGCAAAACCAAAGAACTTCCTGATCTAGTTGCAAATCAATTGTGGCATCAAATTTCTTCTTTTGCCGGATATTCATTTTGCAAAGCTCACAGCGCATCTTTTGCACTTCTTTCTTTTCAAGTTGCATATTTAAAAGCTCATTATCCGTCAGAATTTATGGCAAACGTTCTTAGTAATGGCGGCGGATTTTATGCTGCCGGAGTTTACATTAATGAGTGCAAAAGAATGGGATTAAAAGTTTTGCTTCCTTCAATAAATGAAAACGAATACAGATACAAAGGAAATAATTCGGAAGTAAGAATTGGATTGATGGCAATAAAAAATATTGAAAAAGATTTTTTGCTTAAAATTGTTGAAGAAAAAATTCTCGCCGGAAAATATAGTTCCTTGACTGATTTTATTTCACGCACAAAACTAACTTATGAAAGTACGAAACTGCTTATTAAATGCGGAGCTATGGATTGCTTAAACAAAACGCGCCCAACACTAATTCGTTTGGCAGATATTTATTATCACTCCAAAGAAATTCTTAAAAACAATTCTCTGCCGCTTTTTCAAAATGAAATTTCTTTGTTGGAAAAAAGTGTAGAAACTAAATTGCAATATAACTCCGCTGAAATTTGTACTTTGGAACAAGAGTGTTTCGGATTTACAGTTACACATCATCCGCTTGAGTTTATAAGAGAAATTTATGATTCGCCTAAAATTGTAAAAGCAAAAGATTTATATAAAAACAAAAATCGCAAAATAAAAATGCTTGGCTGGTTTATGACTTCCAAAAGAATAAAAACCAAAAATGGCGATATTATGAAATTTTTAACATTGGAAGATTTAAGCGGAACTTTTGATGCTGTGCTTTTTCCCAAAACATACAGCAAATTTGCGGAATCGACAATGTCTATGGGTCCGTATTTAGTTGAGGGAAAAGTTGATCTTGAAAATGGGAATAATATAATTGTAGAAAAACTTGAAGTGCTTTCTAACTTGAAGGCTTTAGAGTTTGTGCAAAAAGACAGTTCTCAAAATAAATATTACGGAGATGTGGAAAAAGTTTCTGAAGAAGAATTAGAAATTGTAAGTTCTTTGGATAAAGAAAAACTTAAAAAAGCTTATGTGCAAAATTTGGGTTAGTTTAGAATTACAGTATTGTTTAATTGCTATATTGTTGAAAATATTCAAAAAATAACAATGTACCAATTTGGAAATTCAACAATTTATTTCATCACATCAATAGTAATTATAGTAGGTTTGGTTGAAGGCTTATTTCTGAAATATTTTTCTTCCAAATCATTCATTGTATTTTTTAAAACTTCCAAAGAACGCTGACTTAAAAGATCAATTTTAACCAATCCTAAATCTTCAATTCCGTACATGTCCGGCTGAGTGATTATTAAACCGAGTCCTTTATTTTTTGCATATTCAAGTGGAACATAATTTGTTATTGGTTTTTCAGTTACAACAATTCCGCTTGCATGAATACTTAAATGATGCGGAAACGATGCAAGCTGACTTGCAATTTGTATTATTGTTTTCCAAGGTTCAATTTTGAAATTAAGATTTTTTGATTCCGGAAATTTTTCTGCAATTTGAACAAGATTCTGCGCACTCGTCCACGGAATAAATTTACTGTATTGAGAAATTTCTCGCTCAGAGATTCCAAAAACTTTTGCTGTTTCACGAAATGCCGAACGTGCACGAAACGTAACAGTGGTAGATATCATAGCAACTTTATTATAACCGTATTTTTCATAAACATACTTTACAATTTCATCTCTCTCACGCCAAGAAAAATCCAAATCAATATCAGGTGGACTTGTTCTTGCTCTGTTCAAAAATCTTTCAAAATATAAATTGTGTTTTATGGGATCTATTTCCGTAAAGCCTAAACAATATGAAACAAGACTATTTGCAGCCGAACCGCGACCAAGAATTCTCATTCTTCTTAATTTTGCTTCTCTAACAATATCATGCACAACAAGAAAATAATGCGAAAAACCTAACTCCTCAATAACGTTTAGCTCCTTATCTAATCTTGATAAAGCATGCTCTGTAACAAATTGGTATCTCTCTGAAAGTCCCTTATCACAAATTCTTCTAAGATAAGTTGGAGCATTTTCTCCTTTGGGTAAATAGAATTTGGGGAATTTCTTTTTACCGAACTCTAAATCTACATTACACATTTTGGCAATCTTTTCTGAGTTTAAAATTGCTTCCGGTAAATTGCGCCAAATTTTATCTAACTCACTTGGAGATTTGAAATAATATTCTTCATCAATTATTTCATCTTCAGTTAAATTTTCTAAAGTTGTGTTTTTCTTTATTGCGGTTACAACTTTTTGAAGCAAATGATCTTCGGGATTGAAAAAATAAGTCGGGTTTGAAGCAACAATTTGTAAATCTTTACTTCGTGCAAAATTATAAAGTTCTCTCGTTTTCCTTTTATGTTTTTTAGTCGCAATCAATTCAACAAATAAATTTGGTTTTAGTTTTTGATTTTGATAAATAATTTGCAGCAACTCAATTGAAGATGTAATTACAATTACGTTTTCTAAATTTTCATCAAATAC
>JBGSKB010000257.1:0-9725 GCA_041741395.1 Melioribacteraceae bacterium | reverse complement strand
ATCTTTTCTATATTACTTTCAACCTTATTGAAAGGGTTATTTATGTGCGGAAGATTTGAAAATCGTATTCGAGAAGATTGGATGATGGAGAAGTTTGCTGAGTTCAATTTAAATTTATTTTTCAGATCAGTCGATAAACTTCGTAAAAAAGAAAATATTGCACCAACCAATTCAATAATAACAATAATGAATGATGATTCCAATTTAATTGCCGATACAAACAAATGGGGCATAAAGTTTTCTGAAGATTCTCCTTTAATTTTTAATTCAAGAATTGAAACAATTTCAACCAAACAATTTTGGAAAATGTTATTTGATAGGAATAGATGCATAATTCCCATGTCTGCATTTTATGAGTGGAAGAAGGAAAAAACGAAGAAAGTGCCATACAGAATTTATCTAAAGAATGAGGAAATGTTTTTTGTTCCGGGCTTATACAATAAAGATAAAGAAGGAATTAAGAGCATTTCTCTTATTACAACAGAACCAAATGAAGTCATGAAAAATATCCACAACAGAATGCCGGTAATATTAAGTATTCAGGAAGCAATAAAATATTTATCAGATGATTCAGAAAGTAACCTTGAGAAATGCCAGCCGTATAAGGAAGTTACGAATATGGGAATGGAAGTAGCAGTGATTTAATTGCATTTGATCATTTAGCTAAGTTAGGTTTATCTTTTTTATTTAAAAAATTGTAATTGTTGTATAAGAATAATCCGTTGCACTTAATGAATAGATAATAATTCCACACTTTTAAATAACAAAAATGAAGAAAATAAATATTAAATATAAATTCTTAATTTTATGTTATTTTTTCTTTCCATAGTTACAGTATTTACTAAAGTTGGTATTGCAAGTTTCATTTTTTGAAGTGTTTAATAGTGATTTTGGAATATTATTACATGTAAAAATAAATTATTTAAATTTTTTATAGCTGGAAAATTATTTTATTGAAATAAAAGGACTAATATATGGATTCTATTTTATTCTTTCCCTTTCAAGAGTATTGGGGTTTTTACATTGGATTTACAGTTTTTGTTTTAGTTTTGCTAGCCCTAGATTTGGGCGTTTTTCACAAAGAAGCTCACGAAGTAAGTTTCAAAGAATCACTAATTTGGAGCATTGTATGGGTTTCACTTGCACTTATATTTAATTTTTTATTTTACAAATATGCTCAGTGGAAGTTTGAGTCAGATAGTAGTTTATTATTGATACCAGGGTTTAATCCAGATTTAGCTTCTAAACAATCAGCTCTAGAGTTTCTTACCGGCTATATTGTTGAAAAATCTCTAGCAATTGATAACATATTTGTATTCGTTGTGGTTTTTTCTTTTTTTGCTATTCCAGCTAAATACCAACATCGAGTACTATTTTTTGGAATAATTGGGGCTCTGATTTTTAGAATAATATTTATCGCACTTGGTTCTATTTTACTTCAGTATCAATTTATTGTGATAATATTCGGCGTGTTTTTGATACTCACTGGAATTAAAATTCTTTTTGCTCCTGAAAAACCTATTGATCCGGAAAAAAATCCAATCATTAAACTATTTAAGAAATATTTTAAGGTAACTCCAAAGATTGAAGGGCAAAGATTTTTTATAAAAAAAGATAACATTTTGCATGCTACACCTTTATTTATTTCATTGCTTTTCATAGAAGTTTCAGATATAATTTTTGCGGTTGATTCAGTGCCAGCTATATTTGCAATCACAAAAGAGCCACTAATAGTTTTTACTTCAAACATATTTGCCATACTTGGTTTACGTGCAATGTATTTTATGCTAGCTGGTGTTGTAAATAAATTCAAATATCTAAAATATGGTCTAGGTCTCGTTTTGATTTTTGTTGGATTAAAAATGACTTGGTTAAATGATGCTTTTGGAGGAAAATTCCCAATTTCTTGGTCATTGCTCATTATTGTGAGTATAATATCAGCATCAATAATCTTTTCACTATTTAAAACTAAAAAATGAAGGAAATAATGATTATGATTCTTTTAAAGAATGTAAAAAAGTAAAACCATTGAATAGTTGACAGTTTTAGATATTCAATAGTGTAAAATATTTTGAATAAATGTTAAAAAAAAGTTTTTGTTAATGCTGTTGAATATTTAGAATTTTAGATTTTTTTTATCAAATATCTAACGAAATTAAAAACATAGACTTTTATACAAATGGTGAAGAAGTAAAAATTGTTTTACCAAGCGGATTCTATTTTTGTTAAAAATTTATATATTGATTCATTTTAATATTATTTGCATAATGCTGAATCGCTAAACTTCTCTCTAGGTAACCAATTATTTTGTATTTAGGATTCTTTTCTAAATCCGATGCGAGCCACCCAAATCTATTCACAATAAACCTGAGGAAATGTATACAATCAAAAAGTATAACAATCTGAATTTTTTCACACTATTGTAGAAAAAAAATTTGTCAGATTTACATCAAGTATTAATCTTGACAAACTATATGGACATTCATATATTAAATCATCTTTCTTTTTTGATATAATTTATATTATTACATATTTCCAGAGAGACCTTTTCAAACAATAGATTTCGAGGTCTAGATGAAATGTAATTTTAAGAAAATTTTTATTAGTACTCTTTTTACGATTTTTATAATTCAACTGATCTCATGTGAACCAATAGTTGATACTATTGATGAAGAACGTGAATGTTCAAACTATAGCAAACCAAATCCCAATTCAATACCATCCAAAGACACTCTATTAATAATGACATGGAATATTAGATTTGGTTGCGGCACTGAAATATTGTGGTTCGGGGATGCATGTGGTGAACGCACAATCTTAAAAAGAGATGAGGTTACTAAGAATCTTGACTTAATTGTTAAAACAATTAATGATATCAAACCAGACATTCTTTTATTACAAGAAGTTGACGTTAAATGTAAGCGAACTGCGTATATAGATCAAATGAAATACATCATGGATAAAACATATTTTAATTATGGTTATTATGCAACAAATTGGAATATTCAATTTATACCAAGTGATGGAATTGGTCGAATGGATGAAGGGAATGCCATACTTTCAAGATGGAAAATGTCGGATGTAAAATTGCATCCTCTGCCATTAAGAAATGACTTAGATGCTTTAACAAAATATTTTTATGTACGTGAAATAGTAATGTCAGCAAAGGTTTCACTACAAAATAAAAAAGAAATAATAGTTATTAACACACATTTATCAGCTTTTTCAACTGATGATACAAAGAAAAGACAACTTGAAAAATATATCCAAATTTGTGATGATTTAAATTTAGCAGAAACTCAATTGATTACTGGAGGGGATTATAATCTTTTACCACCAAACTCTGACTCATTAGATTATTGCGATGAAGACAAATGTGAAGACGAACATTTTCATTCTGTCGGTGATAAACCTTTTCATAAAGAAGGGAGCAATTATGAGCCAGAAATTGATTGGCTGAATCCTTTGTATGATAAATATTATCCTTCCTTGGATTTATCAAAATACAAAGCAAATCAAAAAATGTACTTTTCTCACGCAACTTACCCTGAAATACCTTATGACAGAACTCTTGATTATTTATTTGCTAATAGACCATGGGTGGAAAACTCACATATTACTCACCAAGAGTTTAGGCAATATTCCGATCATGCTCCAGTAACTTCACAGATTGTGCTTGAGGCCAAGTAATGATATGAGAAAGCTAATCATTTATCTTTGTTTTATGAGTTTTAATTTTGTTCTAAGTCAAGTTGATTCAAATTATTTTCGATTTTATGGTGGTTCAGCTTATATTCTAAAACCTCATTATTTTAAATATTCTTTAATAGAAGTATCAGAATATGGCATTAGTAAAAATTTAAGTATTGTTGGTCACCCGATAATGTTGTTTTTATCTCCATCTTTATCATTAAAATATAATTTCTATAAAAAAAATAATTTATCAATTTCAAGCATACACGGTTTTAACTATCCAACATTGCTAATGAATATGGTTAAAACTGAAGGTACAGGAGGTTTTATTTCGCCTGAATTTAGTATTCCGCATTTATTTTCAATTAGAAATTCTATTATATCTACAATAGCATTTGAAGAAAAATTATTTCTTAATGGAAGTATCGGAATTGATATTGCATTGAATAACTCAAAATTGGAAACCGGTACTTCAATTGACCTACCTATTATATTGCCTCGTTCCATGGTATATTACAAAAACATTGGATTTATTTTAAATATTGGAGTTGAAGGATCATTATCAAGTAGTTTTCAATTCCAATGCGAAAGTGAGATATTTCTATTTCCAATTGAAGATGATAAATATGACTATGAATACCAGGAAACATCAAACAGTTTTTTTGCAGAGATATCTAGTAATGTGTTCTGGAATATAACAAATACTTTTAGTCTTGGTGCTGGGACAAGACTTTGTTTTGGTAATTATCCTTTCGGATCTCAGTGGCACTTATTACCATTTATTGATTTTGTAAAATATATTGAATGAATAAAATTTATAAATGTTAGTAACCTTTGATTTTAAGAAATTAAATTTTACTTTATTCTTAGTAGTTATTCAATGATATTTAAGAATGAACAACCCAATATCTTCCATAACCAATCATCCTTTTCCTAATTTCATTGTGCCCCACACATATTTTCTCATTTGGGTTTAATTAAAAATTATGAAAAGCAACCAATGATTACCTTATTTCTCTTAGTGGTAATAGATATTCGATTCCTTGGAAGTTTGTTAGCAAACAAGTATGGATTAGATTTTATAATAATATAAAATATTAGTTAACGAAAACGATATCACTTTTTCTATAATCTGGAATTATTTTAATAATTTCTAATTTGCTATTTGTATAATTCCCTTCAATTACTGTTTGGTTTGGGGCATTTAGTTTAAATTTAACATTCCATTCTTTTGGCCAAGTTGGTAATAAATAAATTTTATCACCGTCAGTTTGGAGGATCATTGATTGTAAAGTTTTCATCAAAACTCCGCCATGTGTTTGATCCGGAGTCCAATCATAGTTTGGTCCCCAAAATGCTGGAAATCTTGAATCAACATTTTTATTTTTTGCACGCTCAACTAAATATTTTTTTGTAGTATCAACTAATCCAAGATAAGATGCAAAAATATCATCTTGCCGCCATCCCCAATTTCCTTTATCCAGACGATATTTAAATGCATCAATTGCTAACTGTTTATTTTCTGAATTAAAATTAATTAGCTGAAAGGGAAATACAGAATATAATTCTGTGTTTTCAATATTCATTTTATTCTCAAACTTTTCTGCCGGAGCCAACATTTTAATTCCATCTTTTTCATGAATTGGTAAATTGGGAAGTTTACTTTTTATGCTTTCCCAAAAATCAACCATTTCAATATTTATTTTATCAGATTTAAGATTAAGTAATCGATTTAATACCGAATGTAATCCGGCTAGCTCCGGCATTGGGTTTAAGCATTTCCACCAAGTTTCACCAGATTGTGATGGTTCCATAATTAATATATCATTTTCGGTTTTGTAGAAATTATCAAAAAAAGAAATTATTTCTTTTGATGTTGGTAAAACATACTCAATTAGAAATTCTTCATCATTTGTATATTCAAAATAATCTAACATTAAATAAACAAGTTCAAGTCCGGAAACCCATTCATATTTATGCCAACCGCTTTCTTGTAATTTATCAGTTCTGTTTTCAAAAGGAGTTAAACCGTAACTTTCTGAAAAAATATCTCCCCAGAAATAAATACATTCTGGAATAAATGCTCCATCAACATTTAAATATAATTTTGTACGATATTTAAAAAGTTCCATATTTTCTTTTGAATACATTTTAAAAAGTGGCAGCATCATTTCGTAATCACCGGAAGTTGGCATTGAATAATAGGGAAGCCGAGTATTTTGCCACCAATAACCTGGGCCCCATCTTCTATAATCAGCATCAACTGGCGCATCTTTAAATGGAACATTAAAAATTGCACCATTAAATTTAATTGGATAGTTGCCGCGTCCGTTACACGCATTAATAAATCTTTGCAGTGCATAAGTTTGACTTACCATAAATGCTTCTTCTTCATCTTTTTGATTGGAATTATTTGCAGAAATATCTATCCAGCTTCTTTCCCAAAAATTATTCCACCAAAAACAGTGTTGTTGAAATCTTTGTTCAATTGATACTTTCTCAATTTTATTTATTGTAGAATCTAAGTTATCAATCCATTTTTGTGGGGTTGATGGATGTTCCGTTAAAAGATAAATACTGAATCTATGTTTAGTAGAATTTTTTGATTGAATATTTTTCTTATCAATTTTTATTGGATTCTCAGAAGTAATTATTCCCCCAAATATTCTATTCAAGAGCGGATCAACTCTTTTAAAGTTTTGCAATCCTTGTTGATTTGCTGTAAATGTTGGTCCAATAGATTTATTATTTACGTGAAACCATCCAATTTTATTATCAAAATTTAAAATGGAATCTGGTTCAACAATAGTTGGCGCAATTTGTTTATTTGAAGAATTATGATCATACATTACATCACTAATTTCTATACTTGGTAATTGATATTGCGAATTCCTCCAAAGTTCAATTGTTGCATTTAGACTAATTATTTCACTACTTTCGATTTCAACATTAACTACCGGATTATTTGCATCGACCCATAATTTTATTTTATTATCATTATATTTTATATCAATTGTTGAATTTTCCAGATGCAAAGTTTGATTGAAATTCTGAAGCGGATATTTTGTTAAAGGAGAAAGTTTAATTCTTATTTTCCCAATTTTTAACAATCTTCCATTTCCATCCCAGCTATCTGTTTTTCCAATGTAAAATAGTAAATCGCCATTTTCTTCAACCCAAACATTTAAACCAATATCACCATTGCCAATTGGCATGGAGCCGTTGTAATTTTTACTCGGGGAATTCCAAGAAACATTATAATTTGAAACTGTAATTGAACCAGTTTGTGAAAGGAAAGTTGATTGTATAAATAGATAAATTAAAATTATTTTTTTCATGAATTTATTCCATGTAGATAATAAAAATTACAACATAAAATAAGAACTTTTAGGTAAACTTAGATAAGTTCTGTGGTGGGATAAATTATTTTAAATTTGATTCAAAGTCTAATAAAATCAAATAAATTGTAACTTTGATTTATAAGTAAATTTTAATAAATTAATAAAAAGTTTAATTAATAAAAGTTTAGAAATTGGATACTTTTAGAAATTTATTTAAGAAAATATTTACTTTATTAAAAAAACCACATTATAAAATTGCATTAATATATCTTACCATATCAATATTATGGATTATCTATTCCGATAAAATTGCTTTTGAACTTTCTCCTGAGCAGGAATCATTTAAATATATTCAATCAGTAAAAGGTCTGTTTTTTATATTTGCAACATCTATAATTATTTTTCTTTTAATACGAAATGATTACCGCACAATTAAAGAAAAAAATATTCAACTCAATGACAGCAAAATTAAAATGCAGCTTGCATTTGATGCTTCAAATATTGGGACATACCAATTTGATTTAGAAAATGAAATAATTTATTTAGATCCTAGATCACAAATAATTTTAGGAATTTATAAAAATGAATTAAATCTCTCTGAGATCATTAATAAAATTCATCCAAATGATATAAATTATTTAAGTGAATTGTTAGGAAAAACTAACCATCTAAAAGAAGATTTAAAATTATCGGCAACACATAGAATAGTTTTTGAAAATAAAGATGTCCGCTGGATTGAATCTGCAATTATATTTTCCCAAAATGAAGACAATGGATCAAAAAAAATAAATTGGGGAATTGGAACACTTTTAGATATTACAGAAAAAAAGAAATCAACCGAACAACTAACAATTTTGCAATATGCTTTAGAAAATGCAAATATTGGCGTTTTTAAAATTGATGAAGATGGCAAAATAAATTACGTAAATAAATATGCTTGTGAAAATTTAGGATATTCAAAAAAAGAAATTACTTCATTATCAATAATGAATATTGATAAAGGTTTAACGCTTGAAAGTTTTAAAAAACAAAGAAAAAATATTCATAATTCTTTTGAAACAACTCATACATGCAAAGATGGAAGTCGATTTCCAGTTGAGGTTACACTAAATTATTTTAATTATGAAAATGAACTTCAAGCAGTTTATTTTGCAAAAGATATTACTGCACGTATGGAAGCTGAAAATGAGCTTAAAAAAACTCAAAATCAGCTGAGAGCTTTATTTGCAAATATTGACAATATAAGAGAAGATGAAAGAAAAATTTTAGCTCGCGAACTTCATGATGAATTAGGACAAGTATTGACTTCCTTAAACATGAATTTAAGTTTACTTAAAAATAATATTGAACATAATTTATATGATGAAAAACAATTAATAAGTGATTTGGATGAAATAAGTCAGATTGTTAATGCTTCGAAAATAAATATTAAAAAAATAATTCGTTCCCTTAGACCAGAATATTTAGACAATTTAGGCTTAATTCCGGCATTAAATCATCTTATTGAAGAATATCAAAAAAGCAAAAATATTAATATAAATTTTATACACAATTTTGATGAAGCTAATATTGATTCACAAAAAGAAAATATTGTTTACCGGGTTATTCAAGAATCTTTAACTAATATTACGAAACATGCACATGCAACAAATGTTGAAGTGAATTTATTTTTAGATGAAGGAAAATTAAAGGTAATTATTAATGATGATGGAATTGGAATAAATTTAAAAGATATCAATAAAGAAAATTCTTTTGGTTTGATTGGCATGAAAGAAAGATTATCACAAATTGGAAGTGAGCTTGAAATAAATGGGAATCAAAATTCTGGAACAAACTTAAATTTTGTAATCACTCTTTAGAAATAATTTAAAAATATTTAAATAAATATTTATTTAAAACTTTCTACTTTTTATTAATAAAAATTATTGCTTGAAAAGTTATCTTTCGAAAATAAATGAAAGATATCCACATTTATTTAACGGAGTTTTAACAATGATAAAAATAATTATTGCAGATGATCATAAATTGATTAGAACAGGATTAAGGAAATTAGTTGAACATGAAATTGATATTGAAGTTATTGCTGAGACAGAAGACCCAAATAAAATACTTGAAATTATAAAAAATATCGAAGCGGATATTTTATTGTTAGACCTACAATTTCCGGGTAAAAGTGGATTGGATGTTTTGAAAGATGTAAAATTACTGAAACCAAAATTGCATGTTTTAATTTTAAGTATGCATCCGGAAGAACGATATGCAATACGAGCACTAAAATCCGGCGCGAGCGGATACATTTCAAAAGATGCTGATCCAATGATTATTCTTGAAGCTATAAGAAAAATTTATTCCGGAAGAAAATATCTTAGTCCGGAACTTTCTGAGCAATTACTTTTTAGTATGGATTCCAATAAACCATTACATGATTATTTATCAGATAGAGAATTCCAAATATTACATTTAATTGCTAAAGGAAAAGCTCAAACGATTATTGCAGATGAACTATCGTTAAGCGTAAGTACGGTGAACACATATAGAACAAGAATTTTAGAAAAACTTCAATTAAAAACAACTTCAGAATTAATACATTATTCAATTGAAAATAAATTGGTTGATTAATTTTTTTTAAAAAGTAAACCGTGTAGTAACTTTACTACATTAATATCATTCATTTTACTATATTTTTTAAAA
>JBGSKB010000256.1:0-1646 GCA_041741395.1 Melioribacteraceae bacterium | reverse complement strand
CCCCTTTAAAAGATTGTGAACTTACTTTTTCGATATTTTTAACAGAGGAAACTGCTTCTTCAATTGGCCGGGAAATTAAATTTTCAATATCCTCGGGACCAACACCAGAATAATTTGTAATAACACCGGCAATTGGGAACTGAATATCCGGGAAGAAATCTATTTTCAATTGTGAAAATGAAAACAGACTAAACCCAATAACAACTGCATAAAACATTATAAGCGTTATTTGTCTCTTCAAAGAAAATTTTGTTAATATCATATTAAACTCACTTTAATCAATAATTTTAACTTTGTCGCCGGTTTTAACAATATTTTGTCCAACAACAACAATGGTATCTCCAACATTCAATCCGGAAAGAATTTCAATTCTTCCATCACTGCTAATGCCAGTTTTGACTTCAATTAAATTTGCCTTTCTATCTTTAATTACAAAAACAAAATATTTTTTAATTGATTTTTGAAGACCGGTTTCTCTATCAATTTTTACTTCGGTTCTGCTCTGAATAGAATTTTCCGGCACAATAATACTATTTTCTTTAAGTGATGTTTTAATTAAGAACTCGCCAAACATACCGGATTTTATAAGTGCATCCGGTTTTTTAAGTGAAATTTCAACTTGCAAATTTTTAGAAATTGGATCAACTGCTTGATCAATTTCGGAAACAATTCCTTCGTAAAATTTATTTGGAATGGATGGAAATTTAATGCTCACAGATTGTCCCTTATAAACTCCAACAATTTCAGTGGAAGGAATTTTAACTTTTGCTTTCATTGAATTTGAATTAATGATTTGAGCAACTGGTAATCCAGCGATAGCCATTTGGTTTTGTTCAAAATAAATTGATGCAACAGTTCCGTTAAAAGGAGATTTTATATAGCTATTATCAAATTGTTCTTTAGCTTGCTGCAATTGGACTTTGGCAGCTTGTAACCCTAGTTCTGCAGATTCATATTGCGTTTTAATTTGATCAAATTGTTGCGAACTTATTGCTTTTTGATCAAATAAATTTTTCATTCTTGTAAAATCAATTTGTGCTAAATTAAATTGAGATTGTGCTGATTTTACGGCAGTTTCCGCAGCATCAACATTTTGTTTAAACACAGCATTATATTGTATTGCAATAGTTTGACCTTGAGAAATTCTATCTCCGGGTTTAACAAAAACATTAATTATTTTTTCTGAAACTTTTGAGTAAACAATTACATCTTCTCCGGCAGTAATTGTTCCAGTTGTCTTTAGAAAATTTTCTATGTTATCTAATTTTACCGTGAAAACTTTAACCGGAACAATTTTTTCACTTTTTTGTTTTGTTTCTTCATCGCAAGAAGTAATTATCAGAAATAGAAACATTGTGGAAATCAAAAATAACTTTTTCATTTTTTCCTCTATAAATTTATTCCCAAATTTTATTCAGCACGCCCATTGAATATAAAAGATTAAGCTGACTAACATTGTAATTGAAAATCCCTTGATAATATTGCGTTTGGTTTGAAGTATTTAGCAATTGCGCATTTAAAACATCAAGCTGTGTACTCATTCCTTCTGCATAAAGTAAATTTGAAAGTCGCAAACTTTCTTTTGATTGAATCATTGCTTCTTTTAAACTTTCAAGAGTTTTAATAGCTTCAGCAAAACTGTAGTA
>JBGSKB010000255.1:0-1851 GCA_041741395.1 Melioribacteraceae bacterium | reverse complement strand
CTTTGATGGCGCAATAGGAGAAATATTTTCAAGCTTATTATCTGGTAACTCACTTTATATTCCTAAAAGAGAAGTTACATTGTCCGAAGCCGACTTAGCAGATTACATAAAAAGTAATAATATTACGTTTGCTTATTTACCACCTTCGTTTTTATCTATCATAAATCCAAACGTTTTTGGCAATTTATTAAAAATTGCAAGTGTAGGGGATAAATGTTCACCTATTTTAGCAGAGAAGTGGGGAAGTGAAATAATTTTTTATAATGGTTATGGACCCACAGAAACAACAATTGGGGCATCATTTATTAAGTATAGTAAAAAATATGAAAGTGTATCTTCATATCCAATTGGTAAGGGATTTGGCAACATAAAAATCTATTTATTAGATGCAAACTTTAGGATTGTTCCTATTGGTGTTGAAGGTGAGATTTACATTGCTGGGAAAGGAGTTGGTAGAGGTTATTTAAATAAACCTGATCTTACCGCAGAAAGATTCTTTCCGGATATTTTTGCAAATGAACCAGGCTTAAGAATGTATAGGACAGGTGATAAAGGTAAATACTTACCGGATGGGAATATTGAATTTATTGGAAGAAAGGATTTCCAAGTAAAGATTAGAGGCTTTAGGATAGAGCTAAATGAAATTGAGGCAGTAATAACAAATCACTTGTCTGTGAAAAATGCAGTTGTAATTGCAAACAAGAATAACAATGGTGATGAATATTTATCGGCATATATTATTAGAGAAAATAATGAATTAACAGAGGATGAAATTTATAGTTTTATAAAACAGAAACTTCCTGAATATATGTTACCAAAAACCATAAGTTTTCTTGAAGAATTTCCATTGTCTCCTAATAATAAAATTGATAGAAATAAATTACCGAAAGCTGAACCAATCTTTAGACAAAGTTCATTTGAACCTCCTAAAAATTCGACTGAAGAAATTATTGCAAATATTTGGAGCGATATATTAAAAATTGATAATATTAGTAGAAATTCAAATTTCTTTGAATTAGGTGGACATTCACTTTCTGCAACTCAATTAATTTCAAGATTGAGAGATACATTTAAAAAAGAAATACCATTCCAAACAGTTTTTGATTCAATCGACTTAAAGGATTTATCAAACAGAATTGAAAATGACTTTTTAGAAAGTAAATTAAATTCAACAAAAATTGATAGAATCTCAAGAGACCAAAATATTCCACTATCTTATTCACAACAAAGACTTTGGTTTTTAGATCAACTTAGACCAGGGGATTCAAGTTATAATATTCCAACGGTGTTAAGAATTAAAGGCGATCTTAATTTTAATTATTTAGAACAGTCTTTAAATTTATTAATTGAAAAATATGAAATATTAAGAACCACATTTGAATCAATTGATGGGAAGCCTTATCAGAAAATAAATGAAAAATGTAATTTAGAAATTCAGCGTAGAATTTGTGTTGGATCGACAAATAAAGAAAAATTAAATTTTGCAAAAACAATAGTAATTGAAAAATCTTCAATCTCTTTTGATTTATCCAAATTATTTCTTTTAAGATGTGAAATAATTGAAATAGAAAAAAATGACAATATTCTATTTTTTCTTATTCATCACATTATTGCTGATGGTTGGTCAATTACATTATTGATTAGTGAATTAATTAACATTTATTCTCTACTTCAAAAAAATATTTCTCCAGAATTAAATAAATTGGATATTGAATACGCAGATTATTCAGTTTGGCAACATCAACAATTCTTATCTGAAAATTTTAATTTTGAATTACAATATTGGAAAGATCAACTCAAAGATATTCCACCTTTTATTGAATTTCCATATGACAAACCCAAGCCTAGTAT
>JBGSKB010000254.1:0-6957 GCA_041741395.1 Melioribacteraceae bacterium | reverse complement strand
GATGATCCGCCATGGCCATTATTGGGTTTGCCAAGAGTTGTTGGTAATGTAAATGATCTTCAAAAAGTCTTAACGGCTTACAATTCTAATGCAAATGGATTTACTTTTTGCACTGGTTCACTTGGGGTTAATATAAATAATGATTTAGTCACAATGGCACAACAATTTTCTAATCGTGTAAATTTTATTCATTTGAGAAATGTTTCAAGAAATTATAATGGAGATTTTCGAGAAACTTATCATCTTGAAGGTGAAATTGATTTGTTTAAAATTGTTAAAGAATTTTTGTTGGAGCAGAAGCGCAGAATTAATAATGGCAGAAAAGATTTTAGAATGCCAATGCGACCCGATCACGGACATTTACTTTTTCCTGATCAAGATAGAAATGGAATCTATCCAGGTTATTCACTAGTTGGAAGGCTAAAAGGTTTAGCAGAATTACGTGGTTTAGAAGAAGGAATTATTCGTTCTATCTTTTAATTTTTCTTTTTACCAATTTGGTTTTATTCCCGGTGCATATGGGAATTTTAAGTTTTGATAATATTCTAAAGTTTTAGTCGTTTTCTCTAAATCGTTTGGAATTCTCTTTTTAGAAAAAGTTTGGAAATATAAAACACAAGCATTTCTCCACCAAATTGCTTCATCTTTTTGAATTTCCAATAACATTTTTACATGTTTGAATCTTTCGATATCAATTAAATTTTCTATTGAATTCCACTTAGAAATCATAGTATCTACTGAAATTGCTCCATCATAATATCTATAGCAAAGTTCATCCCACAAAGTTCTTCCAGATTTCATTATATAATTCCAATCAACATGATGAAACCAAAGTAAATATTCTTCTGGGCATTTTTCCAAATCATTAAATATTTCCGTAACTTCTTTATTGTATTGCGTAACTGCATCACTTCCCTTTTTTGTTCTGTCAAATCCGATTCCTATACTATCAGCTTTGTGGTAATATACTGAAGTCCAATCTGCGCGTGGTTTATCTTTAATCCATGGCGCTGGTCCGTAGTGATGATCCCATCCCATAATATGATGCAAACCCAATGGCGTCATATAATTTACGAGATTTTCTCTAGACCTCAACATAATTTTGGAAACAGTTTTAACAAATAATTCATTATTTGAAAATGTCATTCGCAGCCATTCATTAGCTATTTCTTCAGAACTTAAATCATAATTCCATGCAAGTTTTCCAAACGCAAACCAATTTGCTTGACCAAACAAATGACCAGTCCAATTAAAATCAGTACCAATATTTGCAACTCCAGCAATTCCACTGATTTTATTGTTGTTCAAGCTACCATCTATTATATTTTTAACAAAAGAACCTTTCCCCTTTTCAAATGTATCTGAATCCAAACACTCTTTAAATAAAGGAGCGAGAAAAACCAAATGTGTTGCTTGTCCTAAATATTCTTGTGTGATTTGAAATTCCACCATCATATTTGTATTAGACATTGTTCCAAATAATGGATGAAAAGGTTCACGAGGTTGAAAATCAATTGCACCATTTTTTGTTTGAATTAAAACATTATCACGGAACATTCCATCAAAAGGTTTAAATTCATTTATAGCTTGCTTCGCACGATCGTCTTGATTCTCATTACTGTAAACAAATGCACGCCACATTACCACTCCATTAAATGGATTTAATGCATCTGCAAGCATATTTGCTCCATCAACATGAGTGCGACTATAATTTTGCGGTCCGGGTTGACCTTCAGAATTTGCTTTAACTAAAAATCCACCGAAATTCGGAATGTATGAATAAATTTCTTTTACTTTTTCATTCCACCAATTTTTAACATTTTCATCAAATGGATCAGCAGTTTGCAATCCGCCAATTTCTACAGGAGCGCTGAATCTTGCCGTTAAATAAATCTTAATTCCATATTTTCTAAAAACATCTGCTAATGCTTTAACTTTTTCTAAATATTCTTTTGTTAAAACTAAAGCATTAGAATTTACATTTGTGACAACAGTACCATTAATTCCAATACTAGCATTTGCTCTTGCGTAATCTATATATCTTGGATCAATATACTTTGGAAGTTTATGCCAATCCCAAATTGAAAATCCAGCATAGCCTCTTTCTGATGTTCTATCTAAATTATCCCAATGATTTAAAACGCGTAATTTAATTTTTGGTGAACTTTTTATATCAAGATTTTCTATACTTTTGTTAGTTTGTAGTAAACTTAAAAAATGAAATGAACCATATAAAACTCCAACATCAGATTTTGCAGTTATGATTGTTAATTTTTTATCATGTGCATAAATTGTTTTTATTAAAAATCCTTCTTCATTTATTTCCTCAATTTCATTTTTCTGTATATAATTTTTTATCAAATCTTCGTTGTAATTTCCGACTACAATTATGCCATTAATTGTTTCTTTATAAAATGGAAGTATTTCAATTCCAGTCATTCCCTTTATTCCATATACTAATTCATTTGATGAAATACTTATTGTTTCAGAATTTCCAAGAATTAAAATTCCATTAATTTCTTTCTTATAATTTTCTAAAACTTTTTGATCTTGAATTAAATCATATCTAAGCCATAATTTATATCCATTTTCTGCATTTACATTATTTAGAAAAACAAATAATAGTAATAATTGAAAAACTTTAGAGCTCATATCTCACCATAATTTTCAAAATATTTTATTTAACAGTTTTTATAACAAAATCAAAAGCTGGCTTACATAAGTATTCTCGATCAAATAACAAAGGATAAGCGGTTCTTCCTCTAATTGGCCAGCCATTATGCCAGGAATAAGCATCAGTAACTCCCCAAAAAGTTACACGAGTAATTTTATCTTTATACTTATTAAATAAATTGAAAAAATCTGAATAGCGATTTCCCAATTTAACTTGCATTGAATCTGGAAATCTATCTGGATAAGGATTATATTTTTGCTGGAGTTCAAAATTCTTTGAAATATCAGCACCAATATTAGTTTCCGGAATTGGAAGAACTTGAACATCTAGTTCTGTAATCATTAATTTTACATTTAATTTTGAATATTCAGCAAAAGCATAATCAATTTCTTCATTACTTGGATAATTCAATCCCCAATGTCCTTGCAAACCTATTCCATCAATTTTAATATTTTTTGATTGCAATGATTTTACTAATTCAATGACTTTTTTAACTTTACCTTTGTGCCACATATTATAATCGTTGTAATATAACTCTGTGTTCGGATCAGCCTCACGAGCATATTCGAACGCTTTATCCATATAATCGTCACCAATAATTTTTAACCATTTTGAATTTCTTAATTCACCATTATCCTCAATTGCTTCGTTAACAACATCCCAGCCGTGAATTCTTCCTTTGTATCTACCAACAACTGTGTGAATATGATTTCTTAATCTATGCAGCAAAGTATCCCGTGAAACAAAATTTCCTTTTTCATCTTCAAAAACCCAATTTGGTGTTTGAGCATGCCACAACAAAGTATGACCAACTATAAACATATTATTTCTTTCACCAAATGCTACAAAACTATCAGCCGGTTCAAAATTAAATACATTTGGTTTAGGATGAATATTTTCCCATTTCAGTATATTCTCCGGTGTTATACTATTAAATTGCTTCTTGACTAACTCAATAGCTTTGGGATCTTTTCCAATAACTTGAAAATGGTTTAATGCAGTTCCAATAAAATAATGATTTTTGAAAACTTCCTTCAAACTTGGTTGTTCTTGATTTACTTGAGCACTGCAAAAAACAAATGTACTAAGCACAAAAATAGTACTTACTAAAAAGAATATTTTCTTATTCATTATATCCCTCTCTAATTTTTTATAATATATTTTTTTCCAACATTCATAAAAGATTCAATATTAGAAATTGGCGTTGCTAAAGGTAAATCGCATCCGGTACTTAAAATAAAATTTGGAATGTAATTCATTTCTTCAAGTAAAGTTAGTACTTCATTTTCAACTTCAAAATTATTTCCGTTATATAATTTACCAACCGGATTTATATTACCAATAAGAATAATTTCTTCCGGAATAGTTTTAGCAATTTCCAACAAATTTACGCCAACATCTTTGGAGTCCAAACTTAGTGCATCAACCCCAGTGTTGCACATTTTTTTTATTAAATGAGTTGAGTTTCCGCAAACATGGTAAATAAAATCGATTTCAGAACTATAATATTTAGAAATTATTCTTTTTACATAATTTGATGAGAAATTCTCAAACTGTCCCGGAGATAACATTACAGCACTAGGTTCTAAAATACAAATTAATTGAACACCAGTTTCAATTAATAGATTTATATATTTATAAATTATTTCTTCAGCCATATCACAAATTTTAAAAAGAATTTCTTGATTTGAAATAGTAGAAATAGCTGCTTCATCAGTTCCTAAAAGTAATCCAGCTATTGTATAAGGCCCAGTTATATAGGCTCCTTTCATTGTTACTTCTGGTAATTCTTTCGTCATTTTCCACACTGTTTCAACATAACTTAATAGCCTTGAATCAAATTCAATTTCAATATTTTTAAGTTTCTTAAATTGCTCAATATTAAAATTATTTTTAACAATTGTTGCCGAATCATTTTCTGGAAATAAAAATTCTTTGCCAAGGGCATTTACTTCAACCGATAAATCCATTAAAGGAAATATTGCATCAGGATGAAATCTATCATAATTAGCCTTTATAACTTTGAAATGTTCTTTGCTGTTTTGCTGCGCTAATTTTATTGAAGATTCAACCAAATTAACTCCGGGAAATCCAACGAGTGGAGCAACTAATCTCTTTCCATTTTGATAAGTATTAAAGACTTTATTTTTTAGATTTTTTATCATGACAGAAATATGTTTAGATTAATTTTGAACTGCATTTATGAAAGCTTCAATATTTTTTATATTTACATTTGGCGGCATTCCACCACCGCAAGACATAATTATTCTTGTTGTATCATTTAGTGAATTTAGCAGTTGTTTAGTTTTTGAATTTACTTCATCCTTTGTACCACTGGCTAAAACATCTCTCGGCGGCAAATTTCCAACCAATGTAATTTTATTATTTGTTAATTCTCTTAATTCATTTAGATGAACATCGAATCCCATATTGAAAAGATTGATACCTATTTCGTTTAATAACGGAGCTGATTCACGACATGGTGCATCGTTGTGTAGAAATTTTACTGAAACTTTTTGACTATAAATTTCTTTAAAATATGGAATTCCAAAAGTTGTAAAATCATCTGCACTCATAAATCCAATTATATCATCCAACATAAATATTCCATCAATCGAAGGAAATGTTTGTATTTGTAATTGAATCCATGATTTCAAAAACGTTGTGATTTTTTCCATAAGTAAATGAACTTTTTCAGGCGCCATCATCATTGTTGTTAAAAATTCAGTAGTTCCCATTAAGTAACTTGCAATATTTAACGGACCACGAGCAACTGCGAATCTAATTTTATGGCCTTTCATTTCAATTTTAAGTTGCGCTAATTTTAATCGATTTAAAACAAATGGTAGTAATCCATCCGACTCTGGATTCGGAATAATTAAATTTTCAATATCATCTAATGAATTTATAATTTTATGTGCATGTGGAAATTCATTAGTAGGAAAAGTTCCCTTCGAACCAAAAGCTGAGGGTTCAGTACACATTCCATATTCACTCCAAAATCCAGGTAAAAACATCACTTCTGGAAATTCTTCAATTGCTTTTATATTTGCATTAAACCAAATTTCATCATTTGAAAAATAGTCTAATATTTTAACTCCATACCAATTTGGAAGCCATGGACTATCTATTATAAATCCCACTGGCAAAGGATTTACTTTTTCGCCATTGATTACTTTTAATAAAATTTCCCATTGTTTATCAGTCATTTATTATTCCATATTATTTTAAACTTTTACTTTTCTTTCTTTGTAAATAAGTTCGATGAGTGCAATCTTTAATTCCGCAATTGTCACAAAAGTATTCTCTATATTTTACTTTTTTTCCTAGACCAATAATTCCACTAATTGATTTTATTGGATTCATTAATGATGTATCACTCAATTTAATAGTGCAGAAATTTTTCGGAAATAACGAAAATAATTTCTGCTGTTCTGTTACTTGCCAATTACAATAACCCGGACTGTATCTATTTGAATAATGCAAATCTTTTGCCGAATAATTTTTTTCAATAAAATCGTGTAATGAATCTGCAACATTTTCAACAATATTAGAAGCAGTAACATCAATCAAATAACACATCAATAAATCACTTTGAGCAATCATTTCTTTAGACCATAATTCCATTCCATTCCCAATTGTACAAACAAATACTGCAGCGTGATCGGCATTTTTAAATTGATGATAAATTATTTTATCAACAAAGAATTCTTTATTTTCTATTATAAAACTTTGATTGGATATTTTTAGATCACAAACTTTGTAACCAGCTTCAATATTACATTTTGTTTGGGCTTCAATAATTATTTGATTTAAAAGATCATCAAACTGTTCTGGAATTTCACCACTCTGATAACCAATATCTTCTGCAATTTTTTCTTTATCGATTCTAATTTCAGTAATATCAAAATTTACTTTAAATAAATTCTCTTTTATTTCTTCTTGATTTATAATTTTCATTTAATATTTTTTATTTTTTCTGCTATCGCTTGAATATGCGCAGGAGTTGTTCCGCAGCATCCACCAATAATATCAGCGCCGCATTCAATAAGTTCATCAACAAGTGATGACATAAATTCTGGAGATTCAGGAAAAACAGTTTCGTTATTTACTAAAACCGGCATTCCGGCATTAGCATGAATTAATATTGGAATATTTTTTTCAACATTTCTGATTTACTTAACTATATCAATCATATTTTCAAAACCATTCCCACAGTTTGCTCCAATTACTGAAATATTCTCACCCATTAAAGAAGTTACCATTTCTGTTGGTGAAATTCC
>JBGSKB010000253.1:0-1837 GCA_041741395.1 Melioribacteraceae bacterium | reverse complement strand
GTTATAGTCTCTAATCGAAGAAATATAATAATAATATTCATTACTTTTATGTAATCTTTGTAATTGAGACATTGATAATATTGGATTAGGGGAAATAACAAAATATTTGTCGGGTAAATTTTTATTCAAAAAGTTAATATTATAAAATGCATTAACTTTTGTATTATCAACTTTATATATAATATTATCAGAAAATGACGAACTAAACAATAACTGTTTGCTTAATGTCAAAGAAGAATGATTATACGAAGCTACAAATGTGTTTTTTCTATGGAATGGTAAATATCGTTTTGGAAACTTATCATTTATTTCATTTAGTAGAGTAATTCTAAAATCTTTTGAATTCTGAGGAATCATTTTACTTAAGCAATAAATGCCATTTCTATAAGAAATTGATTGATAATAATTCTGGAGATTAAATTCTTCTACAAAATTACATTCGAAGTCATATACATAAATCTTTTTGGGAATATTAGCTAATAAGACTATTTTATTATTACTTTTATCAATTGTGAAATCTGATAATTGAATATATTCACCTGGCCCCTTACCAATATTTTGTATTTTATTTACATATTTTCCTAAGCTATCAAAAACAAAAACGCCATGATCCTTTTTTGAAAAAATATATATTCGATCCTTATCAATATGCAATTTATCGATATTGGCAAAAATTGATTGTTTATTGGTTTCTAAAGTTGTAATAATTAAACCTTTCGATATCTCTTTCATATTAAAACTATCACGGATATTTTTAGATCCGATTATAATTTCCCTACAAGGTTTATTATCTACTGATTTTTCAGTACAACTTATTAAAAAAAATATGGGAATGAAACTTAAAATGATTTTACGACTCATATATAAATACTTGAATGAAACTGTCCAAACACTTTGTCTCTCTATGGTTTTTTAAAGATTATTAATATCTAGAAACATTTACTTGTAAAGGTTTAAATCAACTCCTATACTTTTTTATAAACCTGTTCACTTCTTCCAATCAGTTGCTAAGTCAAAGTCTTTCAATTACCCCTAATCCACATTTTTTCTTTATTATTCTCTGCTTCAATGATTCCAATCATCAGGCATATCTTGTTAAACTTACCTGGATCACTCCAGGTAAGTCCAAAAATCTGAATGACAATCTATTAAATATCCCAACAATCTGGTATTTGGAATTTAAAAATTTCATTCGTAGAATCATAGCATTCATTACTACCTTCTCCTTCACACTCATAGTACCAATGTTCCATATAATCAGTCACTTTACAAAAGGTTGGCGGAAAATTAGAATAATCATCCCAAACAACTTCATAAGGTTCATATGTTGGCCATACTGCCCAATATTCCCAAGGCCATGATTCACTATCTGCAAAAACTTTATTAATATTAATTAAAGAAGTATTAACTCCTTTCTCAAAAAAGGTAAAACTTAAATTAACAATAATAAGTGCACCAATTGCCAATGTGCAAATAAATAATTTTTTTTTTGTTTTCATAATTGATTTTTCAGTTAATAATTTGTTGCATAATATAATAAAGAAAAATTAAAGATCTAAATAGCAAATTAAGTATTAAAAATACCTCCTCTCTTTCAAAAATCCTACAAGAATTATACAACTGGTACAAAAAACTATATAAGTGGTATATTTCTATTCAACAGATTATTCTTTACCATATCGTTTGAAATTTCTCTTCCTTTCCTGCGGGATACCGGAATGCATTGTCCATTAGCAAACAATGATTTTGTTTTGGGACAATACTTTTCAATTTTAAAGCCATTTACCAAAAAAGAATGATGGCAGCGGAAAAAATTTAAGTCTTTGAGATAACCTTC
>JBGSKB010000252.1:0-1668 GCA_041741395.1 Melioribacteraceae bacterium | reverse complement strand
GATTGATAAATAAGGCGGGATAGAATTTTTAACAACTAATAGGGTTAATAGTATGGTTAACTCTTAAGCATCTTAACCCTATTAACTATTTTTCGATAGGATCATCACTGATTGTTTTGATAATTTTGAGTATAGATCCCTTACTCTTTGGTTTAGCATTTTGATAGGCCACTGCCAGGCTGTAATGATTCAGTTCACTTCCGTCGTTATTTATAAAACATTTACATACTTTAACCCAGATTTCATCACCTGCAATAAATTTAAATTTTGAATTTACCATTTCGCCAATGAATGCAACTAATTCAGTAATTTTTTTACACCATCGTATTTTATCTTTCTGTGTTGTACTAAATAACTCTCCGTTTATATCGCAAAAGTTACTGATCACTTTCTCCACATTTTTCTCCTCAATAAATTGGTTTTTCTGCCATTCGATTATCAATTTTTCAAGTTGTTCCTTGCTAACAAGCCATACGATTTTATCTTTTTTATTTTCAGATTTATCCCGGATGTGTTCTTCTAATAATAAAGTATTCTTGTTTTTCAATCTGGATTTTGGATACATATCATCTGCGTGAAGCCTTCTCATCTGGTGGGTAATTAAATTCTTTACTTTAGAAATAAAGACTCGCTCTTCTAGACTTAGCTCATCCCCGTATTCATCAATTCTATCAACAATACTTATTAAATCTGTTTTTTCATTCGTCTTGGTCTGCCTTAATCTCCACTCTTCATTATTCCCGTGGCTCATTTTTTCAACAACATAATTTTCAAATCTATAAAGTACGCTTAATAAATAATCCACACTGTCTTTAACAAATGGTAATGCTAAAGCCTTTTGTTCAATATTATTAAAATTGGCTAAATCTTCTTTCGTAATATTTCTTAATCGGTAATCTTCGTCCATTTGAACTCACTCTTATTTTCTCGCTAAACATTTTTAGCGGTTGCTTAAATAGTTTAATCACACTTAGTTAAAGTTTCGTTTTGATATTTCTAAGCGATTAAATCCGTAACGGTACAATTGTCCGATAGCAAAATAAAAGTGGTTTCTTCTTTGGTATGTTTTTCTTTGGTAAGTTGGATCTAAATAAATTCTTATATGTGGGTTTAAAAAATAACTCGTTGGGTATTACGAACCATTCCCAATAGTTATATAGTGTGCAGTTTGAATTCTCTCTGAAGTAAGAGTCTGAAGAACTTACTTCGATAGAATATGTGTATAAATCTGATTTAGAATACTCAGCCCAAAGCTGCAGTAACTCCAAATCTGTCAATTGGTATTTTGATAACATCTTTCACTCCCGAAAATTTTACAAATGGTATTTTCTGCAATTCAGTCATAATTCCTCCGTTCAGTAATGTTGTTTTAATTAGTTAGTTTTATGTAACTTTTAGCAATTAGTAATATTTACCACTTTTTACAAATGAATATGATAATATTTTCCGAAAAATGCAACTTATTCCTATCAGAAAATGTAAAAATTAATCCATTTTCTCAGTATATCGTAAATGAGACTCAACTAATTAGTTGACTTTCACTAAATTTGGCTATATGTTTGGTATGAATCCTGCAAATAAATCTGAAATAAAATCTTTTCTTGATGAATTTAAAATCAAGATGAGGACTTTTGATGTGTTATTTAAAGATAGAAAAAAGAATGAGCA
>JBGSKB010000251.1:0-3695 GCA_041741395.1 Melioribacteraceae bacterium | reverse complement strand
ATGTATGGCACGGTGAAATTATTAATAAAAAAAAGGATGGAAGTTTTTACACCGAAGAGATGACAATTACCCCGGTAAAAAATCTTAAAGGAGTTATAACAAATTATATTGCAATAAAACAAGATATTACTCAAAGAAAAGTTGCTGAACAAAAAATTGTTGAGAATGAAGCAAAATTTAAGGCAATTATAAATTCAACTAAAGATGCAATAATAACTTTTAATGAAAATTTTGAAATTATTTTTTGGAACGAATCTGCAAAAAGTCTTTTTGGATATACTGAACATGAAGCTATTGGTAAATGTCTATCTTCTTTAATTATTCCTCAAAATTATCAAAGTACTTTTGAAGAATTTATTAAAAAAATAATAACTATTGGAAAGGATTATAAGGGAACTTCAAGAGTTGAAACAAAAAGTAAAAATAACCGAAAATTTGAATCTATATTATCAATTTCATTAACCGAAGTTGATGAAGAATGGTATTTAACCGGAATTTGGAGAGATAATCCTGATAAAAATTTAGATGAAACTACTTTACAAAAAGAAAAAATTATCGAATCATTAAAAAACGAACTAGCTTTTGTACTAAGTAATTATAACATTCTAAATAATATAATTGAAGTATTACCACAGCATATATATGTAAAAGATACTAAATCTCGTTTTATAAAAGTCAATAAATCAATGGTTAAATTTATGGGATTTAGTAAAGAAAAAGAATTACTTGGTAAATCAGATTTGGAACTTTTTGATAAATCACTTGCCGAAGGTTTTATAAATGAAGAACAAGAAATTATGGCAACCGGTAAACAATTTACGGCTAAGGAACACATAGAAGTACAACAAAACGGAATTGTAACTTGGGGACAGTCATCAAAATTTCCATTATACAATAAGGATAACAAGGTTGTAGGAACATTTGGAATTACGGTTGATTTAACAGAACGAAAAAAAATTGAAAGTGAACTTCAAGACAGCCAATATAGATTTAGAAAATTAATAGAGAATTCAACATTAGGAATATTAAGATTAGATGAAGACGGCGAAATAATAATGGCAAATCCAGCTATGGTAAATATGTTGGATTATAATTCAGAATTGGAATTAATTAGTAAAAAACCGGAAGAAATTTATTCATCATTAAATAGTAGAAATAAATTTCTACTATTATTAAAACGTGAGGGTAAAACTATCGGATATGAAGAAGTATTCATAAAAAAAGATAAATCACCGATTGAAGTAAGATTAAGTGCTTGGTCAATTCAGGACAAAAATGATAAAACTCTTTACTATGAAGTTGTTATTGAAGATATTACCGAACAAAACCAAGTTTTAAAAATTCTTCACGAAGCAGAATTTAAATATCGTATGTTAATCGATAAGTTGAATGAAGCAGTTTATTTGTTGGTCAATAGGAGATTTGAAATCGTAAATTCTAAATTTCTTGAATTGCTTGAAATTGAAGAAGAAGATCTAAATAGTGCTGATTTTGATTTGTTAACATTTGTTACTGAAGAAAGTAAAAAAATAATTATTGATAGAGAAAAAAAAGTTGCAAATGGTGAAAATGTTCCATCAAAATATCAATTACGAATTATTACAAAAAATGGAAATGAAAAAGAAATTGAAGTATCTGTAAGCTATTTACAAATAAATGATAAAATGGCTACGCAAGGTATTATAAGGGATTTAAGCGAAGATAGAAAAAAAGAAACCCAAATCAGGCATTTACAAAAAATGGAAGCAATTGGAACTCTTGCTGCCGGTATTGCACATGAAATTAACACACCATCTCAATTTATTAATGACAATTTATTTTTTTTGAATGAAACTCAAAATGACCTGAAGCCAATTATGGAAACTCTAAAAAAAATAAAAAATGATCAGGCTGATATAAATGAACTTAAACCACTTTTAACAAAAATTGATTTTGATTATCTGAATGAAGAATTACCATCGGTAATTGAGCAATCAATAAAAGGTGTAGATAGAATAGCAAAAATTGTTGGTGCAATGCGTGATTTTTCACATACGGGACCGAGAGAAAAAGTTGCAACTGATTTACATAGATTAATTCAAAATTCAATAACTATTTCTAGAAACGAATGGAAATACATTGCTGAAATAAATACAAAATTTGATGAATCATTATCATCATTAGTATGCTACCCATCTGATTTAGGACAAGTATTTGTAAACATGATTGTAAATGCATCTCATGCTTTAGAAGATAAATTTAAAAATGAAGATTCCATAAAAGGACAAATTTCAATTTCTACATTTAATAAAATTCAATATATAGAAATTATTGTTCGGGATAACGGATTGGGAATGTCTAAAAAAATAAAAGAGAGAATTTTTGAACCATTTTTTACTACAAAAGAAGTTGGTAAAGGAACGGGACAAGGTCTTTCAATAGCTTATGATATTATTGTTAATAAACATAACGGAAGTATTGATGTTGAAACAGAAGAAAACGTGGGAACAAGTTTTATTTTAAAGTTACCTCTAACTTAGAATTTATTACAAAATATTAAACAATAGACAATTAGAAATAAGATGACACTTAGCGTATTATTTGTAGATGATAGTGAAAACGTCCTTTCTGGAATTAGACGAATGATGCATCCAATGAATAATGAATGGAAGCTTCTTTATGCAAACGGCAGAAATGAAGCAATAAATATTTTAAATAGTAATCATGTTGATGTAATTATTTCAGATATAAGAATGCCAGGCGTTGATGGCACTCAACTTTTACAAGAAGTAAAGGAAAAATTTCCAAGAATAATCAGAATTACACTTTCTGGTTATGCAAGTGATGAATTAGCTTTAAAGAATTCAAAAATTGTCCATCAATCACTTTTAAAACCTACAAGTCCAAGAATTTTACGAACAACAATTGAAAGAACAATAAGATTAAAAGAAACTTTAAATAATGATGAATTACAAAAAGTTGTAAATGGATTAGATACACTTCCAAGTTTACCTGAAATCTATATAAAACTTGAGAACGAAATTAATTCTCCAAATACATCAATAGATAAAATTGGAAATATTATTGTTAACGATCCTATTATTACTGCAAAAATTCTTCAACTTACAAATTCAGCTTTTTTCGGACTTCCGCATAATATCACAAATATAAAACAAGCTTTAAGTTTTTTAGGAATAAAAACGGTAAAAACAATAGTGTTAACCATTAAACTTTTTAAAGCATTTGAAGAAAAAAATAATAATTCCCAAATATTTAAAGAAGTCTGGGAACACAGTAATAAAGTAGCTCTACTATCAAGAAAAATTGCTTTACTAAAATCATTTTCAAATGAAGATATTGAAGATTCCTACTTGAGTGGATTACTTCATGATATTGGAAAATTAATTCTGCTAAATAATTACTCAATTGATGAAATTAATTTACATTTTTCAAAAACTTCACACGCAAATATTGGAGCATATTTATTAGGAGTTTGGGGTTTACCAGATTCAATTGTTGAAGCAGTTGCATTTCATCATAATTATATTTTTATGGAGCCTGAATTTTTTACACCTGCAAAAATAATATTTATTGCCAATAAAATATCTTATAGCAATCATATTAATTTAGAAAACCTAGATCAAACAAATATCAATGAAGCAATAACTGAATTTGATAAAGAGGATGGAGAAAATTTGTATGAATCCTAAAATATT
>JBGSKB010000250.1:0-6420 GCA_041741395.1 Melioribacteraceae bacterium | reverse complement strand
TTCAAGATCTTTATAAATATCATTTAATCCTTCATAATTATTGTTATTAATACTTATTCCAAACGAAACCCCCAATCTTGTTTTTCTTTCAATCAATTTCGAATAATCCAAATCCAACTTTTTAATTGGAAGAGAAAAAGTCTTTTGCAATTGTTGGTGATTATTAGTAACCAATTTGCTTTGACTAGTTGAATCTCTTTTTTGAGGTTTTATATTTGGAACAATTTCATTGTTTGAAAATTTTAATTTAAGATTAGCATAATCAAAATCAGTTTTCCCGATTTTCATATTTTCTTCATATTGAATTTTAACAGCAATGTTTTTTAAAGAATTGTAGCTTAAAAGAAAAGTTGAATCTTGAATTTTGTTATCTTTTCTTAACTTCAAATCACATTTATACAATGAATCTGGAGTAAGGTAAAATTCTGCGCTAATAAAATCATCATTAAAGTTTGGGAGCAATTTATATTTTTCCTTTTCATCAAAATCTAACACAGTTCCAATGTTTTCGTTAAGAATTATAATTTTAGAAGAATCTTGAGCAAATAGTATTAAATCGAAAAATAAAAACAATAAAAAATGAATTAAGGTAAATTTCAAAATTTTCATTTTAACCCCTTACAATGAATTTAAAATAAACTTGCAAATTCTATTTCGAAAGCTATATTAAACAAAAAACGAGTTTGACCTTTTATAGATGTTAATTCAATTCCATCTTCCGAAAAAGTAAATCCTTCTTCTGTCATATCAGAGAAAGTTGTAAATGAAATTTCTGGATTAATATGAAACCATTTTAGAATATTTATTTTTGTTCCAAAGTTGAAGCTAACATAATTTGTAGGTTCGCTTAAGAGTATTTTAAAATCACTTCCAAATCCAATTGAAAGAAAAGTTGTAAAGTCATTATCTATTGGAAAATTAAATTTTGAAATAATCCCAGGGAAATATTCATTTTGATTTTCGGGGAGGAATTTAAATTTACATATCGTAAGCCCAATTGAGAATGAATTAAAGTTATAGCCAAACTCATATTTTTTATTTCCTGGTAGCCCAGTGCAAAATGAGAGATAAACAGAATTGCTCAAATTTGTGAATTGAACTGATGAATTTTCAAGTTTATCGTTATTATTGTCATAAGAAGAATCTTGATAATTTTTTCCGTCTGATTTTTTTAACAAAGTTACCTTTTCTCTGTTCTTGAATTCCGGAATTAATTTTTCATGAATCTCATTTTTGTTTAGTTCAGTAATTTCATTTTTTGTTAAAATAATTGACGAATCAATTACTTCAGTTTTAAATTCTGATGAATCTTTTTGACAAATGATTTGAGTATTATTTGTTAATAAAAAAATTATTAATGAAAGACGAATGAAAAAATTTATTTTCATGTTACACCTACTTAAAAAATATATTTAATTTCTAAGTACAGTATAAGAATAGGCAAATAGGGAGTTGTCAAAAAAATGTCATAAGAATGTAAAAGTCTTATAACTAACTTTGAAATTTATATCCAACTTTATGAAATGTTAAAAGATGCTCCGGATTTGACGGATTATTTTCAATCTTTTTCCGTAGTGATAAAATATAATTATCAACAGTTCTTGTTGTTGGAAAATTATCATAACCCCACACATCATCAAGAAGTTGGTCGCGTGAAATAACTTGTCCTTCGCGTTCAATTAAATATTTTAAAATTTTAAATTCTGTTGAAGAAAGTTCAATTGGAGTTGAATTGTTCTTTGCTTCAAGTCGATTAAAATCTATTGAAACATTTCCAAATTTTATTTGGTCAATATTTTTTTTGTATGTGTTGTTTCTTCGCAGTAAAGCTTTTACACGTGCAATTAATTCATTTATGCTAAAAGGTTTTGTCATGTAATCATCAGCGCCAATTTCTAATCCTAAAATTTTATCGATTTCTTCTTTTTTACTTGTCAGCATGAAAATGGGAGTTTCAATATTATCTTTTCGCAAATCCTTGCAAATTTCAATTCCATTTTTAGATGGAAGCATTAAGTCAAGAATTATTAAATCATAATTCTCTCGTTTCGCTTTTTGATAGCCTAAAAATCCATCGTTAATTGATGTTACTTCAAAATGTTCATTTTGCAGCGAATCTTGAAGTCCAATAATAATTGCCGGATCATCTTCAATAATTAATATTCGATTCATATAAATCCTCCATAAAAGGAAATAATAGTTTAAATGTTGAACCTTCTCCAATTGTGCTTACAACTTCAATTTTGCCTTGATGGGCATCTATAATATTTTTAACAATAGTTAAACCCAAACCGGCTCCGGTTAACTCATCAGCTTTTAATTGTTTTGATTGAAAATATGGTATAAATAAATTTTCGATATCTTCTTCAGAAATTCCAACTCCTTTGTCTTCAATTTCAATAACTGCAAAATTTTGTTTTTTTGTAGTTGTTACTTTTATAGATTTATTTTCTTTAGAAAATTTTAAACTATTAGAAATAATATTAATAATTGCTTCAATAATAGAATCTTTATCAGCATTTATTATCAATGGTACTTTGTGAAATATAAATTCCGAAGTAAAATTTTGAATTTTTAAAAGATATTCAGTTGATTTGAAAACTTCTTCGGCAATTGAATTAAGATTATTTTTTTCAAAATGATATTCTTTTATTCCTCTTTCAATTTTTGAATAATTTAAAACATTGTCTATTAGTCGAGTTAATCTATTGCTTTCGCCTTCAATAATTTCTAAATATTGATCAAACTTTTCATTGGTAATATTTTTAGAAGATTTTAAAATTTCTGCAAACATTTTAATTGAAGTTAACGGAGTCTTTAAATCATGTGAAACACTTGAAACAAAAAAAGATTTCATTTCATTCAAATCAGCCAAGCGTTCATTTTCAATTTTTTCGAGAAACAATTCTTCTTGAAGTTTAATTCGCTCAATACTTACGCTAACTTCAAAAACAATTGTATTTAGCAAATCAATATCATCAATACTGAATTTTGCATTGCTTTTTTTCTCGCCTAAAACCAATATTCCAAATAGTTTATTTACTGTTGATTTAATTGGATACAATAATTTTATATCCAATTCATTAAATATTGGTAAATTTTTAAGGCTCTCATTTGCTGCAATTTCAGTGGAATTTGGAATAGAAAACGGAAGAAAATTATTTTGCAAAAATGATTCAATATTTAGATTGATTTTTTTATCAATAAATTCTTCAAGATTGTTATGAGTAAGTAAAATAAACTTATCATCTTTTCCTACTGCAAAGTAACCAACTTTCCTAACCGGAATAAGTTTGTTGATTATGCTGATTACTTTTTGAATTAAAATTTCAACTTCATTTATTTCCTTTATTTCATTTAGAAAAGAATTTACTGCTTCGCGATAATCATATTCAACTTTGAATATTTTTTTATTTACAAACTTTTTAACAAATTCTTTTATTGGATGAAAAAGCAATGCAATAAAAATTGCGGCTGCAATTGAAGAAATATTTGAACTATAAAAATATTGTGTGTTTACAATTAGTGTAAAAATTCCAAAATAAATTAGTACTAAAATTGAAATTGCAATCGGATAAACAATTGTTCTACGAATTATTATTTCTACATCCATAATTCTATGTTTTACAATTGCTATTCCAAATGTTATTGGAACAGATGTTACAAGAATTAAAACAATTTCTTCGGGAATTATTCCATGTGAAGTTAATCTTTGAGGAATAACCCAAAGTAAAAAATAGCTCAAAGGACCAATAAAATAGCCTAATAAAATCCATCTAAGTTTTTTTCTATCTTCAAGAAGTTTTGTTGAATAGTAATTTTTGTATTGAATATAAATCGAGAAAAGAACAGTTATTACAACGAAAATACTGCATAAATCATAAGCATTTATATAAAGTTTAATATTATTTATAGAAATTGAATTTGCATAAAACGAAAATATTATGCTTAATCCAACTGCGAAGAATATTGATATAAAATAAATAATTGATAAAATATTTCTATAATTAAATTTGCTTTCAAAAGGGAATAAAAATGAAAAGTGCAAAAAGAAAGCTGGAATTAATGCATATCCAAAATGAAATCCGGTTCTTGATAAAATACCTAAGACTAAATTTAATTTAGTAAAATTTCCCCAAGTCATAAAAACAATTGCGGCAATAGAAATCATGCACCAATGGAAAATAATACCAACATTTTTATTCTTACTTTGAATTAGAACAATAATTCCGGTAATAAAAAATATTATTCCAACAATGAATGCAATTATGTTATAAACTGAATTATAAAATGGAATTAATTTTACATTAAATATTTTGGAAGAATTATTTTCGATAATGTCAACATTAATAAAATCGCCAATAGATTTGCTATCCAAATAAACTTCAATTTCTTCGCGTGATTTAAAATTAAATCCATCAATTGATTGAATAATTTGGTTTTGCGAAAAATTATTTTTTGCTTCTGTAATTATTAGATTAATATTTGTTGATGAAACCTTGAAGGGAATATCAGCTTTTTGAGAATAATTATAAACACCAATTAGAAAGAAAAGAAAAATTAACAGATCAAATAAAAGATAAATAGTTACATTCTTAATTTTGCTTTCCATATTAACCTTAAAGGTTAAGAACAACAAATTAAAAAATAGTATATATATATTTTTGAAAGAAGAATAATTTATAATAGTTACTTTCTAAAATATAAAATTATAATTAAAGCACTTTATTAAAATTTATTATAAAGATTTCTAAAGTAATTTCTTATAACATCTTCTTCTTTTATGCTGGCGATTTTTAAAGAATTTCCATTGAGACAGAATTTTTGAATTATCTTCAAGCTCGCGGTTTGTTTCAACAATTCTAATATTTTTATTAATTATCAGTTTGTTAGTTTCATTCATTAAAATTGCATTTAAACCTTTGTCCTGCATATCCGGGCGGACAGCAGTTAAATATAAATCAAGTCTTTCATTTTTTCTCATCGCTTTTAATACATGTTTAAAACCAAATGGGAAAAGAGAGCCGTTGCATTTTTGTAAAGCTTTTGATAAAGACGGCATTGTAATTCCAAATGCTACAATTTCATTTTTATCATTTAAAACAACCGGAACATATTCTGGTTTTATAAATCCAAAATATTGCTTTACATACATTTCAATTTGTCTATCGGAAAGTTCCACAAAACCGTACAGATCTTTGTAAGCTTTGTTTAAAACGTAAAATATTTCTTTTGCATAAGGCAATAGTTCTTTGGATTTTTTAACTTTTAAAATGTGCAGTTTATTTCTTTTCAGTGCAATATCTGCAATTCTTGAAATTTTTTCCGGAACCGGATCTGATGTCATTGAAACTTCAAATTCAACCCAATCTGTAGCTTTTGAGTATCCGCAGTTTTCAATTAGATTTGCATAATATGGAAAATTATAAATTGCTCCAAGTGTACTTAATTCTTCAAATCCTTCTATTAAAGTTCCTTCGCCATCCATATCTGTAAATCCAAGCGGACCTTCAGTTTCATTCAATCCATTTTCTTTTGCCCAGTTTTCAACTTTTGTTAAAAGTAATTCTACAACTTTTGGATCATCAATAAAATCAATCCAGCCAAAACGCATTATTTTTTTATCAAATTTTTCATTGAATTTTTTATTAATTATTCCGGCAATTCTTCCAACTAATTCTCCGTTTTTATAAACAAGCCAATATTTAGCTTCACAGAAATCAAATGCGGGATTTTTATCTTTTCTGAGAGAAAGAAATTCATCTTTTTTTAATGGCTGAATCCAAAATTTGTTGTTTTTATAGAGTGAGAATTGAAAATCAATAAACTTTTGTAAATCTTTTTTGTTTTCAACTTCTGTTATTTTGTAGTTTATTTTTTCACTCATAAAATTTTCAAAAATGATTTTTGTAAAATATAATTTGGAGTATAATATCGACTTTAAACTTAATAATTTTTGGATTCAATAAAATATTATTTTAAATCATTATTTTGATAAACCGATAACAAATTTCATATAAAATTAAATAAGTTTTGTAAAAACTTGTTTTTTTCATCAAATCTTGACTTTTCTGCTTATAATTGGCATATTTCAATTTATGAGTCAAAACTATTCTTTCCAAACAACTGATGGTTTTAATATTTTCATTACAACTTACGGCAATTCCAATTTAGAGAAAGGCAATTGTCTAATTTTAGTTCATGGTTTTAAGGGATTTAAAGATTGGGGATTTGGTCCGCACTTAGGCGAATTTTTTGCACAAAACAAATATTTTGTAATTACTTTTAATTTTTCACATAATGGAATTGGAGAAAATTTTACTGAATTTACCGAGCTTGATAAATTTGCAGAAAATACTTATTCCCGTGAAATTAGTGAACTTAATCAAATAATTTCCGCATATAAAAATAATTTTTTTG